>JBOGJX010000295.1:0-8547 GCA_050745285.1 Terriglobia bacterium | reverse complement strand
TGGCTCGAGGGCGCAGCAAGCAGCGCCCCTATGAAATAGCAAGCAGCAAAAATCCGCGTTCGGGGATTAGCGCTTGCCCACGAACCGCAATAATCCTTCCAGCAAAGATCGAAGCGGAACGCCAAGCGATTTCCTGGCTACAGGCGAAGCGACTGGCGCAGCTTGCGAAACCGCGGTCTCAGCCGCCTTCGCCTCAGACGCGGGCTTCGGCAACTCGAACTTTTGGCTCACGGCCCGAGTCATACGGATGCCTATGGATCCCCGGAACTGATCGCGCGGGACCGCGCTGGATTCTCCTGCGCCGTCTTCCGCCGCTTTTGCCGCCGATCCCGGCTTGATGCCGAAGCCATCATGACTCATCTGGTGCTCCGTTGCCCGTTGCCCAGTTATTTTTTTTCATCACCCGGCTTCTTGAACTCCGGAACGTCGAGCTTCAGTACGAACGTCTCGGCCGGCCCGGTTGGCATAACGTTAAGCTGAATATCGCAGATGCCCTGCATGCGCTTGTTCGAATCTTTATCCACGAAGAGGTCATAGCCTAGGATAGTTCCCTGCTCCACCTGCTCGTCGAGCAGGCGTTTGAGGGGCTTTTCAATCTGGTCTTCCATAAACTCACGCGTCAGCACTTGCCCCGCCACCTGGAGCAAATAATGCCGGCAGCAGCGCTCGAGAAAGCGGAGAATTCGGTAAGACGTGAAGAACTTCAGCACGCCATTCGGGTCCTCCGCCTGCGTCCGGCAGCCGAAAAAGCAGAGGTGATTGTCCGCGTCCCGGATCACGGGTACAAGCTGGCGCTCCATGCTGAGGTGTTCCATCTCCCCGATCAGCGGCTCAACCCGGCTCTTGGCGGCGCCGGTAATCTGGCCAAATCTCGATCCTACGGCTCCCTGAGCCAACCCTTGCGAGTCGTCCGTTCGCGCGATGGCGCCGGCGAAGGCAAGCGACGGAGGCGCATAAAGATCGTCGCCACCTTCCACGCCCTTCTCAAACCAGTGCCTGGGGCGAAGCTGCAGGTAACCCATGGTCACCACGTCCGCCGCGGCCCTGTCCTCCGGCCGCTTCATGAATTCGTATTTGCCGCCCGGCAGGAAGTTGCGCTCGACGTTCTTGAAAGTCTTCTCATCGTCAATATCCGTCACCAGCATCATGCCCCAGGCGTTGGCGATGTCCTCAAATTTTTCCCGCACCGGCTGTGGAATAAATCCGGGGATCACGAGGTTGCAGATATCGTCCCTGAAATTGAAGTTGTCGTTCCGGTTACGGCAGAAATTCTCAAACGCCGCGATGCTCATGCTGTAAACATCCTGCATCGCTTTAGGGTCAGAATTCATGATGTAAAGCTCAACCGGCTTGCGGATTTTCCCGTCCGGAACCTTGCTATTCTCAAAAAACATCGTCAATTGCCGGTACGATTTTTCGATCGGGCGGATTTTCTCGAAGACCTGGGCCAGCAACTGGTCCCGCATGGCTTCGGCCTTGTCAATCTGGCCCTGCAGCTTCTTCACGGACGCTTCGTAAGCGTCATCAATCGAAAGAATCTTTTCGAATTGGGTGAGCTGGCTCAGAAACTCCGAGGCCGATTGCGGCGAAAAAATCGAAGTAAGGTTGCGCCCCTCGTCAATAAAGCCCGGATGAAGGTCCGCAAAAATATCCTGCAGGAGATCCCGGGCCGGGCTTGCGCCGAGGATTTCGGCCGTCGTCTTTACCTGGGTTGCGACTTCGTCTGCCATTAGCTCTTCCCTCCTTGTCCGGCGACCTTCTCAAGCTCTCCGCGGAGTCGCCCGAGCGCTTCGATGATCTCTTTCCTCTGCGCCTGATTGTTCCATGCTCTACGCACGGTGGGCAGCTTCCAGCGGTCCTTCAGGCGGTAAAGCAAGTCAACGTTTGACTTTAAATCCGCGATATCGTTGCGAAGGTAGGTAACTTCCCCGTCTTCGTTACGGATTTCCTGGTGCTTTTGCAGATTCTCGGGATCAAAATCCTTCACACTGCGGAAGTTGAATTCCGCCTTGAACTCCGTCTCTTCTTCGCCCGCATTCCCCTTGAAAGAAAGCTTCGGCTGGAACTTTTCAAAAGCGTCCTTAACCGATTCCACCTTGGCGGGTTCCTCGTTTTCCGACTCCGCTTCCTTGCCTACGCGCTCGAGAGTCATGGGCATCATGGCAGCGGCAGTGGAGGTTGGAACCTTGCGGATGGAAGGCGTAATCCCCTTGCGAATAACTTTAACCAGCGGCATATATTTCCTCCCAAAGTCAGTCTAATTTCTGGACGAAAGCGTTTGAGCCAGGCTCCTCGAGTTGCAAGATTTGCTGCGGAGGAGTCAGGTTTTGGTTATGCCATTGCGGCTCTGCCGTTTGCTGTCCCGTAGGGGCGCTGCTTGCCGCGCCCAAAACCCGGAGGGCGCAGCAAGCGGCGCCCCTACGGACCTAATACCGTCGGACGCGTCGTGAGCCGGCTCGGGACAGAAGCGTTCAGTCTACTTCTTCTTACGATCGTCGGTCAGCGGCTGTCTGAGCGCGAGCCGCGTCCTTGTGCTCATCATATTGGCCGGCAAGACTCGCGTCGCGTCATCCGGCGCGCGCTCTGCGGGGATCCCCTTCGCCGTTTCAAAGCCGGCAGGAAGGTTCTTGGAACGAGGCGCCCGTGCTTGAACACCTTGCGGCATGGGCGTTTGGGCTGTCGCCGCCCAGCGCGCCGCCTTCTTCGGTTGTGGCGCCACAGTGTCCGCCTGCTCCCGCCACACCAAACGGGGAATCCACAGCCAGAGAACAAGCACGATCACACCCAACCCGATAAACACGAGGATTGGCCTTAAGATGGAAAGCGGGCCGCCACCGGGCGCTTCCTTCACATGGCTCAGCAGAGCGTCAGCCTCGCGCGGCTCAATCACTCCAGAGTATATCGGCACTCCCATCTCCGGGCTTAGCCAAACCGTCTCATTGCTGGCCAGTCTCTCGCCAGACGGTAATTGCAGTGTGGCGATCACGTGAAAAGTTCTGCCTGCAAGCGAGCCCCGATCGGGCCAAGGGGAAAGGAAAGCGGCCTGAATGCTGTTTCCCGACGACGGGGCCCTGAGGCTGGTCAGCGCTTCGGTCAGCGCCTCCGCGCTGGTCGCCATCTGGAATTTGCTGCTAATGAGTTTCAATGCCGTCTCGTCCACTTCGCTCGAGCTTCCAAAGCCCACCGCCCTCACCTGAATATCCGGGCTGGAGTGCACGTCACTCGCCACCTTTTCGAGGCCCTCCGACTTGGCCAGCAATCCGGCATCGTCCCCGCGCTTCGGGTCCACGTCATTTTGGCCGTCGGTAAGCACATCCAGCGAGGCCTTGGTGGACGCGGGCAAATTCCTCAACTGGTCTTTCAGGACACCCAGACCCAAATCGACTGCGCTATAGAGCGCCGTATTATTTTGAGGTCTGGGCACAGAGAGATTGTTCACCTCCCGCTGCGCGTCCGCCAAGGTAGTGACGAATTGAGCGGCCTCGATTGTCTGCGCCACGTGGTGGCTCTCAAACGGAACAATGGCTACGCGGTCTACCCCTGGCTGAAAACCTTCGAGGAAGCGCATGAGCGCCGCCTTGGCGGCATCAAACCGGGTCTCCCCGTTGGCGAGGCGGTTGTTCATGCTTCCACTGATATCCACCAACACCAGGGTGGCCCGGGCGGGCGATTGCGCCCCGGCAACACTCGATGCAACGGCAAAAAAGGGCGTGACGGTCTGGCCTTCAATGTTCACGCTGATGTCCTGCGCGAGTTGTGGAGACGGCGGCAAGGCAACGGTGAAGGGAGCCCCCATGGAATCCACCATGTTGAACTGAATGCGAAAACAGGGCGCAGAAAGAACCGGCTGGCAACTCAGCAACACCGGGGGACCAGCAAAAACAATTTTACCGGTCTGCGCCTTGGCCGCAGGGCAGATCAGCGCCAGCGCCGCAGCGGCGAGCAATCCATGGACCCAAGCGCCTCGCCGTCTTTGATGCTTCCCACTGATCGTTTCCGGCATAAGATCCCACAATAGTTTTCGTAGGGGCGCTGCTTGCTGCGCCCCCAAACCAACCAGGTTCTCGCCAAACACCGTTTTTGGGAGTGGTAGCCGCGGCACGGTTTGTGTGCCGTGGGTGTCTGTGCATCGAAAGGCCCACGGCACAGATTTCGTGCCGTGGCTACCCTCGTGCGTGATTACGAGCGTTATTTTTCGCCGCCTATCTACCGCGACTCGACGGTACGCGAAACAAACTTCAGCGCCGTTCGTCCCACCAGGACGTCGTCGGCATCGCGCAACTCTTCCCTGGAGCTCACGCTTTTCCCCCGCACGCGCAAGACAAACCGCGCCAAACCAGCCGGGTTGGCCACCTCGGCGTGCCGCGCGATATAGAATCGCCCACCCCTCCAGAACACAATGGCGTGACGGGCGGCAATGCCCGTGTCGGGGATAAAAAGCTGATTGTCGAACCGCGATGACGCACCGGGGTCAGGGCTGGCGCTGCCGATAATATAAGAATTCCCCTGCTCAAGCTCCCATTCCTTGCGGGGACGTCCCAGCTTGCTCTGCGCCCGCGCGTCGCCGCTGCTGACAAAGAGCAGCGCGCCAAAGCGAAGCAGCATGGGCGCCAGGCCGATGCCAAAACACACGCCCGCTCCCGTCAGCATGAATCCAATGGCCTGAAAAAGACCCGGCAAGGTCACGGCCAAGCCACCGAACACCAGGCCGCCGAGCACGCCTCCAATCAGACCGCCGGTAAACGCATAGGGCATCCTCGCGCGGTTTACCATGACCCAGATCAGACCCATGCCGAGCCCGATCAGCGCGCCGGCAATCATCCAGGAAAAGATCCGGCTGAGCATCGGAGACTGTGCGGCAAGGCTTTGAGAGATCGGGATTTGCAGAAGGCCCGCGACAACGCCGGCGACAACTCCTACGCCCACGCCCTTCGCCACAGACCCGGTCCTTACTCCCTCGCCCCGCGTGCGGTCGCTCAAGGCCAATGTGAAACCGCCCACCAGCGCGCCGAGGGCCGTCGCAGCGATGAAATCCGAAAGCCAGACGGTTCCATTTGACCCTATTAACGCCGCGATCAAGATAGTGGCGCCCCAGGCAATGAGCCCCCACGCGGCCCCCGCCAATGACATGGAATACAATCTCCTGGATTGATTCATAAGTGGCTCATGCCAGGTGGCGCCGCGATGTGCCTTCCTCGAGACCTGCCCTGGAAACCTGCGCATCCTGATGCCTGATGACCGGAAGGTTAGTCCGTGCTCGCTCTCTTGTCAAGCCGGAATTCTGGCCCTATACTAGCCCCGGTCCCGAAATGGTCGTTGAACCTGCTCCGCAAATCGACTACTCACGGCTCGCCCAAACTGTCTTTGGATGCCAGCGTTTGCGCGAGCTTAGCGCCGTCGTCATCGGCGCGGGAGCCCTGGGCAATGAAGTGGTCAAGTCTCTCGGCATGTTAGGCATTCAACGGATGCTAATTATAGACGATGGTATTACTGAGTCAAGTAATCTTACCCGATCATTCTTTCTGCGAAGCCCAGCGGCTTCCGGCCGTAATAAGGCCCTCGCGCTCGCCCATGCGGCGGCGGGCTTTTTTCCCGACACGCTCATCCGCGGGCTGGACCGCGAAATCGCCGCGGTGGGCCTGGCAGAAATTCAACCGGCGGATATTCTCTTCAGTTGCGTGGATAGCGACCTTGCGAGACTCGAGATCGCCTCGATTTCAACCCGCCTTTGCCGGCCGGTATGCGATGCCGGTCTCGGCACGTCAAATTATTCCCACGGCCGCGTAAGCTACTTCCCTGGCCGCGATGGAGCTTGTTTTGGATGCTGCCTCACTCGCCAGCGCCGCCGCGAGATCTTTGCCCTTGTGGATTGCGCCACGCAACCTTGCTGGGCCGCGGCCGAAGATACTCCCTTTCCCAGCACTCCCACCATGAGCGCGATCATCGGCGCGATGCAGGTGGAGCTTGGCTTGCGCGCCATCTTGGATTCCCAACCCGCCGGGGCCATCACGGTGGAATTGTCACTCGATCCGTCTCTACCGTCCGGCCCGTGCGGGCTGTCCCGGAAACTCGATGAATTCCGCTTGCCGCAAAGCCGTGCATGCCTATTTCATGCGGATCCGGGAGTTCTCATCCCCGCGCCGGGCCCGCCTTCGCAAACAACTGTTCAGACGCTGCTGCGCGCGGCCGCGCCGTACCAAGGCGACGCCCCGCACGGCGAGCCGGAGCTTGTCTTGGACTGGCCCGTCTGCGCGCGAGCCCAGTGCCGCGACTGCCGCCATTCCTGGGCGCCGATGATGCGGCTGGCGCAATTGCGAAAACTGGGCGCCTGCCCCGCGTGCGGCGGCGGTGAAATCAGCGAGCAGGAAATCATCCGGACGGTGGGAGGCAATGGCCCCTGGGCAGAAAGTACGCTCGAAGCTCTCGGTATGCCCGAAAATCACCTCTACGCAATCCAATTTGACTTGGAAGGCGGAAGGGCACAGCTTTAACGGTGGCGGAAGCGCCCTCACCCACGCTTCGCCGCCCCGTCTTTTTCTTCTGGCCTGAAGCAGGAGGGGGGATGTGGGTAAGGGGGCCGGCGCTTGCGGCATATATTCTTGGGTGGCGCACACATGGCGTTGGTTGCCATGTGTGCGGTTTTCGAGGGTCGCATACATCGCAAAATGCGCAATGTATGCGCCACCCAGGACTGCTCATCGGCGCTCATAGAGCGCCGCTACAACCCAAGGGTGGTAATCCATGAGAATCCGGGGAATCCCCGCTCTGATCGGCTGCGGCTTTTTGATGGTTCTGCTTCAGTTTTACGCCGCCGAGTTTTCCGTGCCGTGGGCTTTGGGGGTGGCGGTGGCTGTTGGGGTGGGATCATTTCTCCTCTTCCGGTTCTTCCGCATCGAGGTCGAGACGTTGTGGGCCCCGGTCGCCCTTGCGGCAATCGCCAGCTTCATCGGGATTCTTCCCCGCTTCGTAGCCTCAACCCCGCCTTGGTTTCTCGGCCTTGGGCCGGTCCTCGCCTTTGTGGCGGGGCTTGTGGTCATGCTCATCCGGCAACGCAACGCCAAGCGCTGCGCCCTGTGTAATCGACGCGTCGGATCAGGTACGCTCTTCGAATGCCCGCGATGCGGCATGCTGGTGTGTGACGCTGAGTGCTGGGCCTTCGGTCTTCTGCGCTGCCGGTTGTGCGAGCAGAACAAGGTGCCGATCCTCAAGCCGGACGCCCGCTGGTGGGACAAGCAATTCGGCCCCCGCGTTACGTATGGCCGCTGCCAAATCTGCCAGACCCTGGCCGCGGAGGCCGATTTGCGCGCCTGCCGCCGCTGCGGCCGTCCCCACTGCCGCGACTGTTGGGACTTTGCCAACGGCGAGTGCAGCCATTGCCGCTGGGTAATTGACGATTTGCCGCCCCAGTTGACGATATACATGGCAAGCGCGGCCGGGACCTAAGTAGTAGCGCGGACCTGTTCTTTCAGGTTCACGGTTTGCAATGCGGGAAATGCCGCTTAATTATGGCGCATAATTAACCTGAACATCTTCTCAGGGTGGCGAGCCGGTTACCATCACGGCGCATACATTTAAGAAGCAATGTATGCGCCACCCATGAAACGATTCGCTTCGCCATCTCCGAGCTAAACGGGTTATTCATGCGCGCTCACTGAATGGAGGAATACCATGCCCAAGTATCAAATGTATTTTGACACGGTGAAAGGCGAAATCCGCTACAACGTGGATATCGACGATACCGAGGCGCTCGATACCGTTATCAGTGAAATCCTCTACGAGCTTCGCGAGCGCGGCGACGTGCTGCAAGGTGACGGCGATCCACAGGTCATCTGGAACGGGCAGGCGCTCGATTTCGCCCTGGCCCTGCCGGGACAAGGGGTGCGCCCCAATGACGTGCTGCGCGTTTCCACGATGGTTCTTAATGGCTGATCCGCGCGTCGCCTTGTCTGCTAACGCCATGATTTCTCGCGCCGCAAACTCTGAAAAACCAACGGCATCTCGCAAAGGCGCAAAGACGCCAAGATACGCAAAGAGAAACTCGTTCACGCGCTTTGCGAGCCTTTGCGGCTTGGCGCCTTTGCCTGAGGCTTTTGCACGTCAGACAAGTTGTTCACACGCTGTTCCGGGACCGCTGAACATCGTGTGCCCTTGTTTTTCCCAACCCGATGGCAACCACACTCCGCCAGCGCCGCATTGAAAACGAAGCTGGGATTCTTGCCGCCCTCGCGCGAGCGAACCCGGATGGCCTTGAAATCCTCGACGCCTCTTCCCAGCGTGGTGTTTTTTGCGTAAGCCTCGGGCAGACATCGGGAATCCTTCGCCTTGACTTACCTTCCATCGTCGCGACGCGTCATGAAACCGAGATCAGCTTTTCTCGCTTCTTCCCCGATGCGCCCATCGAAGCCCGGCTGCTCGCGCCTGTCTTTCACCCTAACATCGACCCGCTGAATGGATTCGTCTGCCTGTGGGACCGCTTTTCCGCTGGCGATACGGTGGCCGAGGCGCTTAGGCGTCTTCAGCGGATCATCGCGTGGGAAATGTTTAATC
>JBOGJX010000294.1:0-4127 GCA_050745285.1 Terriglobia bacterium | reverse complement strand
CGCCACCGCAGAACGCGCATTGCGATTTGCCGGGGCGCTTGTTCAGCCGCCGGTAAACCCTGCGCAAGGGGCCGGAGGGGGATTCCCCCGGCGACTGAAACGCCCATCGCGGTCATCTGCCATTCATTCTTCATTTACATCCGTATACCTTTCGTGTGTCTTGCTTTGTGTCCGGCCTTGCAAGTAGGCTGCATTTCCAGGAACCATCTATGGATCAAAAATACCGGCAGCGCGGTTATATGGATTCGGGGGGGAAGCGCTCCGAAAAGCGCCCCCAATCCAAACCCGAGACCTTCGGCCCGAAGACGCCTAACCTGCCGGGCAAGCACCAGGTCTCGCGTTGCGCGGGATGCGGCAAGATTCTCCCAGCCGCATTCAACTTCAATGGCCGGTGTCCCCATTGCGGCTTTGAGCTTCACAGTTGCAAGCAGTGCGTCCACTTTGATACTTCTGCCCGCTTCGAGTGTAACCAGACCATCACCGCCCGCATTCCCCGCAAGGACGCGCGCAATGAGTGTAACTTCTACGCGCCTCGCGTCACTCTCGAGCGGCAAACCTCGACAGGCTCCTCCCGCTCCGATGATTCCCGCGCCGCGTTTGAAGCCCTGTTTAAGAAATAGCGCGTAATAGTCGTTCACGCCGCTTTGCACACCAACGAAGCATGAAAAGGGATCTGGAAGGGCATGGCTTGAGCCATGCAGTAAGCGGGGCCTCCTCACCCCCGTCCCCTCTCTTTTTGGGAGAGGGGGGACCACGAAGTGGTGGGTGAGGGCGTTTCCGGCACGGTTAAAACCGTGCCCTTCCATCCTCCTGACAGGAATTTTCGGAGTAGTCGCTCCTGACGCTTTGCGGCATCCACAAAGCATGAAAATAAGGCGTAGGGGCGCCGCCAAGGTTGCCGCACGCCGAGGACGCATTGCGCCAACGACATTTTCCTCCCGGCCCCCATATAAAACAAAAAAAATAACTTGCGCTATATCTGGGAGTGTTCGTCCCCAATACCACAAGATATTGTATTTTTTCCCCTTGACATGATTTCTTCGCAGCGCTACATTCCTCAACAGCGCGAAACCTGCACCGCTGGAGGTTTCGCGCTGTTGCCGTCTTCGGGTTGAAAGTCATGAGATCGTGCTTCCGCGCAGCAAAAAGGTTTAACCCGCGAACAGAACTTTTCATCTAATCTGAGAGAGTGGAGGGCCTTATGGCCGAACAACAGGTTACTTCTACGTTATTGAATGATAATCAAACACGCGCGGCAGCCGCGAAGCACGGGGTCACCTTCAGGCGGTTTTTCACCAAGCCTGGCGTTCATCCGTTTGACGAGGTGGAGTGGGAGTTGCGCACAGCCTCGATTCAGAACGAAAAAGGGAAAACGATCTTCGAGCAGCGCAACGTCGAAGCACCGAAGGACTGGTCCATGACGGCCACAAATATTGTGGCCTCGAAATACTTCCACGGGAAGCTGGGCACGCCGGAGCGCGAGACGAGCGTGCGGCAGTTGGTGAGCCGCGTGGCGGACACCATCGCCGAGTGGGGCGTGGAAGGCGGTTATTTCCGCGGCCCGGAGGATGCGCAGACGTTCTGCGACGAGCTCACGCACCTTTTGGTGCGCCAGAAGGCGGCGTTCAACTCACCCGTATGGTTCAATTGCGGCCTGTGGCACAAGTACCAGCGGAGCTCGAAGGGCACGGGCTGGTATTGGGACCCGGCCACTAGCGAAGTCAAGAAAGAAACGGAGGCCTACCGGCATCCGCAGTGCTCGGCGTGCTTCATCAACTCGGTGAGCGATGATCTCGAAAGCATCCTGACGCTGGCAAAGACCGAAGGCATGCTCTTCAAGTGGGGTTCGGGAACAGGCACGAACCTGTCCCCCATCCGCTCGTCCATTGAAACGCTCTCGGGCGGAGGCATTGCTTCGGGGCCGCTTTCTTTCATGAAGGGCTATGACGCTTTCGCCGGGGTCATCAAGAGCGGCGGAAAGACACGGCGCGCGGCCAAGATGGTTATCCTGAACATTGATCATCCTGATGTGGTCGATTTTATTGAGTGCAAGGCCAAGGAAGAGCGCAAGGCGTGGACGCTGGTGGATGCGGGCTACGACTCTTCGCTCGACGGCGAGGCCTACAGCTCCATCTTTTTCCAGAACGCCAACAACAGCGTGCGCGTGACGGACGATTTCATGAAGGCGGTGGTGAACGACCAGGACTGGGCCACGCGCCGCGTGACGAACGGCGAGCCGCTCAAGACCTATCGCGCCCGCGACCTGATGAACAAGATTTCTGAGGCTGCTTGGCAGTGCGGCGACCCTGGAATGCAGTTTGATAGCACCGTTAACAAGTGGCACACGTCGAAGGCCACGGCGCGCATCAACGCGTCGAATCCGTGCAGCGAGTACATGTTTCTCGACGACTCGGCCTGCAACCTAGCCTCGCTCAACCTGATGAAATTCCAAACAACCGACGGAAAGTTTGACGTGGAGGGCTTCCGCCATGCCGTCGACGTGCTGGCGACGGCGCAGGAAATTATTGTGGATAACGCGAGTTACCCCACGGAGAAAATCGCGCGCAACTCGCACGACTTCCGCCCCCTCGGCCTCGGCTACGCCAACCTGGGCGCGCTCCTCATGGCCAACAGCCTGCCTTATGATTCGGACGCGGGCCGCGATTTTGCCGCCATCATCACGGCGGTGATGCACGGCCAGGCTTACCTGACGTCGTCGCGCATTGCGGCGGAGGTGGGCCCGTTTCCTGGTTACGCGGTGAATCGCGACCCGTTCCTCGAAGTGATTTCCATGCACCGCAACGCCGTGAGCGCCGTAAACCCGCGCAACGTGCCCGAGGCGCTCGCGGATGCGGGGAAGAAAGTTTGGGATGAATGCCTCCAGAGTGGCATGAAGCACGGCTATCGCAACGCCCAGGTGACGGTGCTCGCGCCGACGGGCACCATTGGATTCATGATGGATTGCGACACCACCGGCGTTGAGCCGGATCTGGCCCTGGTGAAGTACAAGAAGCTGGTGGGTGGCGGCCTCATCAAGATTGTGAACAACGTGGTTCCCTCGGCGCTGCTCAAGCTCGACTACACAGATCAGCAGGCGGCCGAGATTGTGAACCACATCGACCAGAGCGGCACCATTGAGGGAGCGCCGCACATGAAGCCTGAGCACTTGCCCGTTTTTGATTGCTCGCTCAAGCCCGCCAACGGCAAGCGTTCGATTCATTACATGGGGCACGTGCGGATGATGTCCGCCGTGCAACCATTTATCTCGGGCGCCATCTCGAAAACCGTCAACATGCCGGAGGAATCGACCGTTGAGGATGTCTCTAACGCCTATATCGAAGCTTGGCGCATGGGCATTAAGGCCATCGCCATCTATCGCGACGGCTCGAAGCGATCTCAACCGTTGAATACCTCAAATGCCAAACCCAAAGAACAGGTGTCAGGTGTCAGGGACCAGGTGTCAGAGAACACCGTAGGGGCGCTGCTTGCCGCGCCCTCGCAGGCGCGAGAAAAGGCTGTAGGGGCGCCGCTGACGGGAGGCCATGCTTCTCCTGCGCCCGCCCGCACCATCCGCCGCAAGCTGCCCGACGAGCGTCAGGCGATCACTCACAAATTTTCCGTCGGCGGGCACGAAGGCTATCTCACCGTCGGCCTCTATGACGATGGAATGCCCGGCGAAATCTTCATCACCATGGCCAAGGAAGGCTCCACCGTCTCCGGCCTGATGGATTCGATTGCCACGGCGGTCTCGCTGGCCCTTCAGTACGGCGTGCCGCTGCGCGTCCTGTGCGATAAATTTAGCCACACGCGCTTTGAGCCGAGCGGCTGGAGCAGCAACAAGGAAATTGGCTACGCTAAGTCGCTGATGGATTACATCTTCCGCTGGATAGCGATCAAGTTCCTGCCCAAGGAAGCACAACCCACGGAAAACGCCAGCGTCACCGCGCCCAACGGGACCGAAGTGGTGAAGGCGGCGCAACTGGCAACGCAGTTCACCCAAGCCGCGAGAAGACCTGAAGCGGGCGCCGCCGAGAGCCGGGTAAACCAACCGCAGCTCGCCGGCGTGGTTCACGAAGACGACGCCCCAAGCTGCTCCGACTGCGGCGCCATCATGGTCCGCAATGGGT
>JBOGJX010000293.1:0-11940 GCA_050745285.1 Terriglobia bacterium | reverse complement strand
GGTCTGACCACCCCTGACCCCTCCTCATGGAACAACGAAAGCCTCCGTGATCTTGAAAAATGCCGCCGAAAGTGTTTCAGTGTAGTCAGAGTATGTTTCGAGTTGATCATGTCGCTTTGCGACGTTGCAAAGCATGAAAAGGGGATGGGGAAGGGCATGGCTGAAGCCATGCCCTTCCACGCTCTCAACCGAAATTTTCGGAATAGACCTACAGGTGCTTTTCGACGAGCGAGGGTGTGCGGCATGGCGGTATCTACCGAGACATACCAGAAGATCGATATTATCGAACGGAAGGACTATGGGCCTGAGCTATGGTCAATTCGCGTACGCACGGAAGAGAGAATGAACTTCAAGCCAGGCCAGTATGCTACGCTGGCGGTTGAGCAGGATAACCGCATGGTCCAGCGCGCCTACTCCATCGTTTCGAGCCCACTTGAAGATGAGATGGAATTCTTCTTTGAACTCGTTCCGCAGGGCGAGCTTACCCCACTCCTGTTCAAGGGCGACGTGGGAGACCATCTCTGGATGCGGCGGCAGGCGCGGGGGCGATTTACGCTTGACGTGGCGAGCGGCCGCACAAAGCATCTTCTGTTATCAACCGTCACGGGGGTTGCGCCCTACGTCAGCATGGTACGCACCCTGATCAACACGCAAAACAATGGCGCTCCGCCGGGCCATGAAATCCTGGTCGTCCAGGCCGCGAGCCGGTCCTGGGAATTTGCCTATTGCGATGAGTTGCGCGCCCTCGAGTCGAGATCCAACTGGCTGCGCTATATACCCTCGGTCAGCCGGCCCTGGGAAGATCCCGGCTGGAAGGGAGAAGTGGGCCGCGTGGAGGACATCGCGCGGAAATACCTCGATGCGCTCGGGCTTGATCCCTCAAACACCACAGCCTACCTCTGCGGCCATCCGCAGATGATTGAGAATTGCAAAGGCATTCTAAAGCGCCGCGGCTTCTCCAAGGATTTCATCCGCGAGGAAATTTATTGGATTCCCGCGAAGACAGCGCCGGTGGAAGCGTAAATAGGCGCCAACACCCACGGCACACAAACCGTGCCGTGGCTACTTCAACGATCCCCCGGGGCCGCGTTGGGCGCTGATTACGACCACCATTGGGCATCAAACCACCTCGCCGCTCGACTGTAAGTTGTCTTCATGAAGAGTTCCGTTAAGTTGCCTCCGGGTCCGCCGGGCCGTTTCCTGGTGGGAACCTTCCCGATGGGAGGGCAGGATCCGCTGACCCTCCTTACCGATTGGGCGCGTCTTTACGGAGACATCTTCCATTACCGCGCATTCAGCGCCCACGTCTATTTCTTGAACCATCCCGAGGCCATCGAATCCGTTCTCGTCAAGCATCCTCAGGATTTCGTCAAGGGACGCGGCCTGCAAGTGAACCGGAGATTGTTTGGAGATGGACTTCTCACGAACGAGGGCGACGCGTGGTTGGCTCAGCGGCGGCTTTGCCAGCCACCTTTCCGCCGCGAGCGGATGGAAGAGTATGGGGCGCTGATGGCGCAGTATGCCAGCCGGATGATCGAAGGCTGGCAGGATGGCGAAGTCCGCAATCTGCAGGCGGACATGGCGCGGCTCACGCTGCAAATTGTGACCCGCGCCCTGTTTGGAATTGAAATCGGCAGCATGGCGCCGAAAGTTGCGGGCGCGCTCAAGCCGGTTATGGATTTCAATACGCGAGGGAGGATTCTGCTCCCTGCCCTGCGCTATCTGCCCACGCCAGTCAATGTCCGCTACCGGCTGGCCGCGCGGCGCCTGGAACGGGTAGTGGATGAAATCATCCAGCAGCGGCGCGCCAGCAGACAGGATGGCGATGACCTTCTTTCCCTGCTACTCCGGGCGCGCGATGAGAACCCCGATGGCATGCCACGCTCGCTCCTGCGGGATCAAGTCATGACGCTGCTTCTCGCCGGTCACGAAACCACGGCGTTGACGCTCTGCTGGACGTTCTACCTGATCGCGCTCCATCCGCTTGTGGAACATCGGCTCGAAGCCGAGATCCGAGACGTCTTGGGAGACCGGCCGCCCGGCGCGCTCGACATTCCTTCCGTGCCCTATGCTGAGCGCATAGTCAAGGAGTCTCTGCGCTTATATCCACCCGCTTATGCGATGGTCCGGGTGGCCCTGCGTGACATTGAAATCGGGGGATACGTTGTACCGCAAGGGGCCAGTGTCATCATGAGTCAGTGGATCGTTCACCGCGACCCGCGATTTTACGCGGACCCTGCGTCTTTCGATCCCGATCGCTGGACTGCCGGGTTTGCCAGCCAGCTTCCCCGATTCGCTTATTTTCCCTTCGGCGGAGGACCGCGAGCCTGTATTGGCGCATTCTTCGCATTAACCGAGGCAACGTTGCTCCTCGTCACGATCTTACAGAAGTTCCATATACAGCTTGCCTCGAAGGAGAGACTCATCCCGGTGCCCGCGATCACGTTAAGACCGCAAACGGAGTTAAGGGCTGTTGTGACGCGGCGGTAATTCTTCGTGCCTCGCGCAGGCGTCAATTGCTGCGCGGTCCCGCACGCCCGGCCAAGGCCGCCGGAACGGCGAAGCACCCATCGCGCCCCCTGCCAAACCATGCAAACATTCACTTCAAATCTGCACCCGTCGAAACCTAATAGCATGCCCGTACCTTCTCCAAAGCATTCGACGGCCATCGGAACCGTATCT
The DNA here is from genome assembly GCA_050745285.1 of Terriglobia bacterium. GTDB lineage: Bacteria > Acidobacteriota > Terriglobia > UBA7540 > UBA7540 > RH2-MAG17b. Next base: position 9,258 of record JBOGJX010000293.1, on the reverse strand, counting down.
TGGCGCGGGTTACTGGCGGTGGCGCTGGGCGCCGCGATGCTTCTTGGAGTTGGCCCGGCGCGCGCAGGCCAAGGGCGAGCAGCCGCGTCTGCCGCGGTCCGGCAGGCTCAAGCAGACTTTGACTCCGGAAGACCTGGCGCTGCCATAGGCGTGCTAAAGCCGTGGCTTCTCACTCATCCCGAAGATGCCGGCGCCCGGGTTCTTCTCGGGACTGCTGAAGAAGCCACGGATGATTTCGAAAGCGCGGAAACCGAATTTCAACTTGCCTTGAAGTTGGAGCCAAGGAATTCGCAGGCGCTCGCGGCGTTGGGCGCCCTATACGATCATTCACACCATCCTGAAAAGGCGGAGCCCTTGCTGGCTCAAGCGGTCAAAATCTCGCCAAGCTCCCCGAAAGCTCGTCTGGCATGGGCTGCCGTTCTGACGGAGCTGCACCGTTATCCGGAAGCTGCGGGGGCTCTGCGCGCCGCGCACGCGCCACAAGCAACAAACGAGAAGATTGCCTACCTGCGTCTTAAAGCCTCGGTTGCACTGGGAACCGGCGGCGCGGACGAGGCCGCCCGTGATATGGAATCCGCCTTGGCGCTGGCCCCGGGAAATAGCAACCTCCGGCTCGCCACCGGAATTGCAGAATTGCAGGCTCGCCACTGGAATTCCGCCGCCAGTTTGCTTGCGTCGCTTTTCCGCGCCACGCAAAACCCGCGCGTTGGGCTTTACCTATTGGAGGGGCAAATCAACGCCCACGGAGATTATTCTTCCACATTGGAGGAGTTGCGGAAGGTGCGCTTTCCGCCCGGAGAAACCGGGCAGGCTACACAGGAAGCGGCGTTTCATGCCGCCCTCGGAAGGGTGCTATCGAACGCCGGTTTGGAGGCCGAAGCGGTGAAAGACTTTGAGGCGGCGGTGCGGGACGCCCCCGGCAGCCCGGAGCTTTACCTCGACCTGGCATCCGCTCAGCTCCAGGCCGGCCTGCTTGACGCGGCGCTCGCGAGCGCGCAGCATGCCCAGGCGCTTCAGGACACTGCCGCGGCCGAAAGCCTGCTGGGAGACATTCAGGAAAAACGAGGACGCAGCCTGGAAGCGGTCCATCGCTATCAGAAGGCGGTGTCTTTGGATCCCGAATCAGAACGGTACTGGATGGCGCTCGGCATCGAGCTGCTGCGGCATGAAACTTACAAACCGGCGCTATCCGTTTTTGAGCAGGCCGCGACGCGATTCCCAAGTTCCTTGCGGATTCATGTGGCGCTGGGAATAACCCAATATTTTCTGGAACATTACCACGAAGCTATACATGCGCTGATGGCTGCCAGCCGGATTAAGCCAAACTCGCCGCTCGCCTTTGACTTTCTGGCCGAGATTCAACTGCAACAACAGGTGACGCCTGAACCTGACGCAGTCCATGCCGTTTGCCAGTACGCGGGCGCGCATCCCCGCCGCGGAGACGCCATGGCCTACTGCGGCGCGTTGCTTGCGCGCGCCGGACACGATCGCGGAGACGCAGCGCCGCCGCCAGCCGCTCTGTGGCAACTCCGGGCGGCCGCGCGGCTTGCGCCCCAAAATGCCACGGCGCGCTGCGAACTAGGAAAAACTCTGGAGTGGGCCAAGCAGTGGCGTGAAGCGCAGGCACAGATGCAAGCTTGCGTGCGGCTTGAGCCCGGCTCGGCCGAGGGGCACTACCGGCTGGCGGAAATCTACCGGCGCTTGGGCGAAGTGGGTCTTGCTCAGCAGCAAATGAAGCTGCACGATGAAGCTGTTAAGCAGATGGTGGCATCGAACGCTCAACACGACGCCACGCTACGAAAGTTCCTCTATACAATCGGTGGGACAACGCCACGCCAGGCGTCTGCACATCAACAGCAATAACAAATTGCCGATCTCAAATCGCGCCACAGAGGTAGCCACGGCACGGTTTGTGTGCCGTGGGTGTTTTCACATCGATTGAGCATTACCAATTATAGTGACAGCTTGCTTTGTAGCGGCGCTCAATCATTACTATGTTAAGTTATCTTCAGTCAGGGCATGGCTTAAGCCATGCCGTAAGCGGGGCCTCCCTCACCCCCGTCCCCTCTCCCTCAGAGAGAAGGGGGACCCGCGAAGCGGTGGGTGAGGGCTTTCGCGGCATGGCTGCTAAACCGACATAGCATAGGTAATGCTATGAGCGCCGCAAAACCGGCGGTCGCAGGTCGCGGACGGTCGCTACAACATTTGGCGTTGCCCTTTGCCCCTGAGGCTACTGATGGCAAGCACTGCTTATCCAACGACCAATATCTGCGCCGCGGCGCGCCGCCGCTCTCTATTGGCCGTTGCCGCTCGCTCCCGTTTGCGGCCTCGCGTGGGGATTAAGCGGGAGGCTCACCAAGTTGGCGAAAAGGCGATACGCTCCCGGAACGCCATTGGGCAGCTCCCGGTAGAAAGCATACGCACAGTAGACGTAGATTCCCTTCCCGTATCGAGCGTAGAGCAAACCACCTTTTTGCGGCGCTTGATCAGGGTCGTGGGTGGAAAGCAGCGCCTGGTAATGGGGATCCCACGACTGCATGAACTTGGATCCGCGCTCTTCGACCCAGCCGTCGAAATCTTTCGCGGTGATTTTGTTCGGCCAGACGAAGACCGGATTAGACGGGTCAAGGATATCCATTTTCGAGTGCTCGTCCGTCACCTCTTCCGGGTCACGCGTCATGGTGTAGGGGTAGGGGCCGTAATTGTGGTCGAACTCAGGCGTCTCATACTGCGCCACCACCACGCCGCCGTTCTTCACATAATTGAGCAGGCGGCCGTTATAGGTGATCAAATCTTCCCGGACCGCATAGGCGCGCACTCCGAGCAGGATGATGTTGTACTTTCCGAGATCCCCGCTCGCTAGATCGCTCGCGGTGAGGAAGTGGACGTGAATGCCAAGGCTCTCGATCGATTGCGGCACGTTGTCCCCGGTGCCCATGATATAGCCCACGTTCAGGCCCTGGGCCACCTTCACATCAACCCCGGTGGTGCGGTAGGAGGAAGGCCGGTAGAGGTTGTAAGGCCGCAGCCCGGGATAGCCTACCGTGCGGTACCCTTCTTTGTACTCGCGGCCGTCCAACGCCGCCACCGCCGTCACGGTATAGGGCTTTTCCTCGAGATTTGCCGGGATCACCCGGAAGGCGATCGGCTCATCCTGGCCGTCCTTGGCGGTCGAAAACGCTGCGGACTGCGGTTCCGACGACCAGCCGGAGGGCAGGTCCAGCCGCACCGTTCCCTGCGCGGGACCCTTCACGTTGCTGTGAATCAGAACGGTGACGCCAAACGTCTTCGACTCGAGCGGCACAATGCCCGCGCGCGGCGAGATCGACACGGAGATAGCCGGAGAGACGATCAAGGGATTTAACACCGTGCCCGGCCCCGTGACGCGCTCGACGGACTGCACTACTTCGGGCATCTCGACCGGAACGCCGTCATACTCGAATCGGACCCAGGCCGAAAGCGGATAAGGCGCGAATGGCTGGTTCAAATACTTCTTGTTGAGGATGTCGTAATAGGGCTGCTCGATATTGGGCCGTGAGAAATAGGGCTTCGTGTACGCCGCGTTGGAGGGTACGGTAACTTCAAAACGCGCGCTCGCCGCCTGGTCATTGGCCAGCGAGGAGGGAGCCTCACCTTGCAGCGCTACCGTCCATGTTTCTCCAGACGGGGTTTCGAGCCAGACCTTGCTGACCTTCACCGGCAGTTCGCTCTGGTTCGCCAAATGCACGCTCACCCAAAATTTCTGGCCAGGGATCGCCGCCTGGAAACTCGCCGGCGTGCCGAAGAATGCCGCAAAAGGTCCCGTCGGCGGGTGCTCTGGCGCCACCGTCGTCTGCACGGCAAGCTCGATCGCCTGCGTCATGGCGGTGTTGAATTGCGCCTGCTTCACCTTCAGTTCATGCGCCACATCATATTTCGCCTCAGGTGTAAGACCGCTCGACGCCACCTGCTCGATGAGCGCGTGGGTCGCCTTCCAACCCTGCGCCAACACAGGAGCAATCTTGGCCGGATTCTGCGCCGAAAACTGGCTCATTGCCTGTTCCACCAGCGAATTGATGCGGCTCAGCCCCTCTTTCAAAAAGCCCGTATCCTGCCCTTTAGCCAGGTCGGCAATGCCCATCAGAGAGGTGTCGATGCCGTCGAAGAACGACTTCTCGTGGTCCGCTGCGGTAATGCGGGAAGCAAAACGATGATAGGGCGCCATCATCGGGCCCGCGTCCGGAATTCCCGTGCCACCGTTTTGTGACTTTTGGAATCCCAACCCGATGCGGGCAATTTGACGATAGGACAAGCCCATCAGCGGCGCGTACTCTCCCTCGGGAATCTCAACATTCGTTCCGAGCATCCCTGGGCGCCATTGGCCCGTAATGTAATTGAAGAAGCGAACGGGATAGTAGTGATGATCGGCGTAGTCATAGAGACCTTTGGCCGTCGGCACGGAAAAGGGCGCCCGCGCGTAATCCTTCAGCGGAGCCCATGGCCTGAGTCCCGCCTTGATCTGATCGGGGAAAGCCGTTGGGTCTCCCGCCAGCTTGTAAGCGAGCTGCGCCATCATGCCGGCCACCTGATGGTTGCCGTGCCCATCGGTAATGCCGCCCACAAAAACGGAGGTCACGACCAGCGGCCGCGTTAGCCGGACCACCCTCACGGCCGATTCGAGCACCCGGTCGCGCGTCCACTCATCGAGCGCTTCCTTCTTGGTTTTGGAAAACCCATAATCGCAGACGGTGGAGAAGTATTGTTGAACGCCATAGTAGCGTCCCGCTTGCAATAACTCCTCCGTGCGAACTAGGCCCAGTGCGTCAAAATAATCGTTCGACATCACGTTGGCTCCGCTCTCGCCGCGATTAAGGGTGAGCAGCGCGACTCGCACCCCTTGCCCACGCGATTCATAAGCCAGCATCCCGCCGTCCTCATCATCAGGGTGCGCCGTCACCATGATGAGGCTAGCTCGCGTGTGGAGCTTCAGCAACGACTGCCACAAGCCCGCGGCCCCGCGATCAACCGCCAGCGCGTGCGCGTCGGCGGACGGCTTGATGGCCACGTTGCGCGGCGCGAGCGCCCACGCTACCAGAGGAATGGCCAACAGCGAAATGGCGCCCAGCGCCGCGGCGGCGGCCGTGAGCCTCTTCTTGAATCGGGTTCTCATGCTCAATCCTCCGTGTTCTTTTTGGCGGCTGCGGATTATGCCAAGGTTGTCCAAATTATGTCCGAGATCATGGGACGCCACGCGCGGGTTTGCCGCTTGCTGCTTCGTAGGGGGCGCTACTTGCTCCGCCTAAGACCAGTGGGCGCAGCAAGTAGCGCCCCTACGAACCCGATCCTCGCGGCACGGCTAAAGCCATGTCCTGACACAACAAGGAACCCTGACGGCGCACCTTCATCCATCGCGGCTGCCGCGAAAAATTAACTCTCAGCAAACCGCTTCGGAAACACTTCCCGTCCTGCCGCCTCATTCCACTTACAAGATGACGCTCCCTGCCCGGCTTGAAACTCACCGGAGAACGCGCTGAAGGGACCCGCCGCCTTGACCGGCCTTCGTTTTGCACGGCGATCATACGCATTCAACCGCCGCTTGTCAACCAGAATTGGCGTTCCAATTGGAAAAAGAACTAGAGCGGCGAAGCTGTCGCCTGCGTCCATTTCCACGGCGCCAGCTCCATTTGGGCTAAGCGGTTATTTGACCGAATGTATTTTGCGCTTGACATTGCGGGCCATGTGAACTATATACCGCTGGAGGAATCCGCCGTTGCGCTGTGGCCCGATCGCAGCCGTCGCCGGGAATTCAAAGGAGGATTTAATGAACCTGAACGCGAGGCTCTTCAATGCGAAGCTGGTAGTGGTTTTTCTGATACTATTTGCGGCGGCCAGCCCTTTATGGGGCCAAATTGACCGCGGGGCCATTGTCGGCGCGGTGCGCGATTCCTCAGGCGCGGTCATTCCGAATGCCACCGTTACGGTGGCCAACAAGGACACCGGCGTCAGCGTTTCGACCCAGACCAACTCCGATGGCGCATATCAAGTCCTGGCGCTGATTCCCGGAACATACTCGGCGGCGGCCAGCGCCTCGGGATTCGGCAAACAGACGCAATCCGGCATCGTGATTCACGTGCAATCGCGTCTGAACGTCAATTTTTCTTTGAACGTCGGCGCCGTGCGGCAGGAGGTCGTGGTGACCACGCTGCCGGAATTGCTGCAAACGCAAACCGCGGCAGTCGGCCATGTGATCGGGAGCCGCCAGATTGTGGACCTGCCGCTGAACGGGCGCGTTATGCCGATCTGGCTCTGCTCGAGCCGGGCGTACAAAAGTACTATAATGCGGCCAACCCTGCCCCCGACCGTTTCAGCTCCAACGGCAACCTCGAGCTGCAGAATGATTTTCTTCTGAACGGCATCGATAACAATTCGAACTCCGAAAACTTACAGGAATTCTCTGTTCAGGTGGTGCAGCCGCCGCCGGACGCCCTGCAGGAATTCAAGGTACAGACCCGCACATACTCTGCCGAATTCGGAGCTTCCGCCGGAGCGGTGATCAACGCGACGCTGAAATCCGGCACGAATCAATTTCACGGGGATCTTTGGGAATTCGTGCGCAACAACGTGTTTGACGCCAACACGTTCTTCAACAATAAGAACGGCGTGCCGGTAGGCCGTTTCGCCCAGAACCAATACGGCGGCACGATTGGCGGCCCGATCGTTAAAGACAAGACGTTTTTCTTCTTTGACTATCAAAGGCTTTCCGACCGGCAGTCGACAACGATTGACTCCACGGTGCCGACTCCGATGATGAAGCAGGGGAACTTCACCGAGTTGGACCGGCAACTCACTCCTTCGGCCGTGGCCGGGCAAGCCGGATGCGTCAATGCGAACGTCGTCAGCAGCCCGTGCATTGATCCCGTGGGATCGAAACTGTTGGCGCTCTTTCCGGATCCGAACATCCCTGGAGCCGTCGCGGTCGAGGGTACTGCCGGGAGCTTCACAGGGGGAAGCAACTACCAGTTTGCCACTACAGTTCCTGACGACACGTGGTCACTTGACGGGCGGCTTGACCAGCAGATCAACGAAAAGAATCATCTGTTCGGCAGCTACAGCTATTACCACGTCACGCGTGAGGACCCGCCATGGACGTCGAATCCACTGGCGGGCAATGGCAATTTTGCCACCGGGTATCACATCCGCGACCAGCAGGTTGCCCTGTCCTTGAACACGACCCTCTCCAACTCTTTGCTGAATGAATTGCGCGTCGGCTTTAACCGGGAGTATGCGCACAGCGACCCGGTCGGCCTGACGCTCGGCAAGTCCGCGGCGCCTCAGTTTGGGTTGAACGGAATTCCGGCGGGACCCAACACCGCCGGACTGCCCCCAATCAACATCAACGGGCTTGTGCGGCTTGGCACCTCGCCGTGGCGCCCCCAATCACAAATCGCGCAGAGCTGGGAGCTGCTTGAAAGCATGACCAAGCTGACAGGCAAGCACAGCCTTGTCTTTGGATACCAGTACCTTCACAAGAGCGACAATTTTTTTGACATCGAGTCACCCCAGGGCCAGATTACCACCAATGGAATTTACACCGCAGGCGGCAACTTCGGCGCTCCAGACTTCCTGCTGGGTGATATCAATTCCATCTCTTTCACCACGCCGTTAGTTGTTCACGATTACAACGTGGGCCATTCGTTCTTCGTCCAGGATACGTGGCAGGCCAAGCGGACGCTGACCTTGGACTACGGGCTGCGCTACGAGTTGTTCTCTCCAATCCTTAATCACCAAAACGAACTCACCAACTTCAGCCCCGCGAACGGCGGCTCCCTTGTCCCGGTAACCGCTGGCGCCTCTGGTTGGAGCAGCCGGTCATTAATTCATCCCGACTATAATAACTTTGCCCCACGGATCGGATTCGCGTACTATCCGCTCAGCCGCGTTGTGCTGCGTGGAGGCTATGGAATCTTCTATCAACCCACAAACCGGATCGGCTCGGAGGCCATGGAAGCTCTGAATCCACCCTGGCTCCTGAATGCCAACTTAGGCCAGGGGCTTGGGTCGACGACTCCGGTCATGTTCCTGGACACGGGTTTTCCATCAAGTAGCTTCACCCCGGCCTTGGTCACTTTGCCCGGTCTCCAGATCCGGGCCCAGGACCCGAATCAGCGCACAAGCTACGTGGAGCAGGTTAGCTTCGGGCCGGAGATACAGCTTTCCAACAATATGATGCTGGCCGTGAACTATGTCGGCAATTGGGGGCGGAAGATGAACCGCCTCCGCAATGCAAACCAGGGCGTGGTGACGGGGTTCAGCGGTGGAAAACCCATTATTTCCTACCCATACGCGAATCTCAATACAGTCTCAACGGCCCCACGAGGGGTAGGAACGCATGCCTTTCTCGAACTCGCCACCAACGACGGCAACACGGACTATAATGCGCTCGAAGTGACCCTACGCAGAAACTTCAGCCACGGCCTCGCCTTTAACCTCAACTATACCTGGAGCCACAACTTGGCGGACTTTGTCGACAACCTCACCGGCGGCGCGTTTCCCCAGAATGCTTACAACTACGGCAATGAGATGAGCAACTCCCCATTTGATGTGGAGAACCGCTTTGTCAGCGATCTAATCTGGCAACTGCCGTTCGGCGAAGGCCGCGCCTACCTTTCCCATGCGAGCCGCGTCGCGCAAGCGGCGCTGGGCGGCTGGCAATTCAATACCATTGTCACCGTGCAGAGCGGCACCCCCTTTGGCATTACTGCGCCGGACCAGACCGGCACCGCCCCAGGCGGCGGACAGGATTCTTACGCCAGTTGCATCGGCAATCCTTTTGCCGGCGCGTCCCCCAACCCTAGCAGTTACGTCACTGGTGGGGGCGGATTTTTCATCAATCCGGCGGCATTCGCTATTCCAGGTCCGGGCCAGTTTGGCACTTGCGCTCCCCGCCTGTTCCACGGACCCGGACTCTGGGACGCCGATATGAGCCTGTTTAAGGAATTTCGTATTACGGAAAGCAAGCGGTTTGAATTTCGCGCTGAGTTCTTCAATGCCTTCAATCATCCGAACTTTGCCAACCCATCCGCCAACATCAGCCACCCTGGGTCGTTTGGTAGGGTTTTCGGGACGCTTGCGCCAATCCTGGGCAGTAATTCGGGCGGACCGGGCGACCCGCGCGAAATCCAATTGGCGCTGAAGTTCTATTTCTAACGAGGCGGCTTCAGCCCGGTCATTCCCGCGAAAGCGGGAATCCACGCACTGTCAATGGGCTCTGTATTGGAT
>JBOGJX010000292.1:0-4360 GCA_050745285.1 Terriglobia bacterium | reverse complement strand
CACCACTTGGGATGAAAATGACGTAGGGGCGCTGCTTGCCGCGCCCAACGTCCGCGGACTCAGCAAGCAGCGCCCCTACGGAGGACATCGCAACCCATTTATTTTCAACACAGCGTTTGGCTATTTTCACAGCACAGGGCGGTGAAACCATGGTACAAATCGATGTTCCGATTGCCTTCGCGGTGGGATCTTTTTTTGCCGACGCTGCCCAAAAGCAGTTGCAATCCACGAGGGTTGAATATCATTTCCGGGCGATGTTGAAGAACAATATCTTTCAGATCTTCTTCTTCAGTTGGATCCCTGTGTACTTTATGCTCAATTTTTTTGGCTGGGAAACCACCCATATGTGGTGGCACGCCGATTCGGTGGCGGCCTATCCCTACTTCGTCCCCTTGTTCATCGTGATCTTTTTTGGCGTAGCTAATGCTGGATTCCTGGTGGGTAAATGGCTGGTGTCCCATGGACGCATCCTGGCCAACCGGCTCGTTTACACGGGCATTGTTGTGTACGCCGCCGTTTGGGTTCTTGCCCAGACCGGCAGTACGCTTCTCCTGGGGACTTACGCCCAATGGAAGGAGAGCTTATCTCCCCTTTTTTACCAGGACCCCACCTTCCTGGGTATGCTCATTTTTTCGATGATCGTTTGGATCGCCGGCCTGGCAATTTTCTACTTCAGCCTTCGCCGGGAGGGCAAGCGGCTGCCGTGTGTATAGCCGTGCTAAGCCGCATCGCAAAGGATTGCCGTGCTCATCGCCCTCGTTGTTGTGATCGCTGTCCTGGCCGCCAGCTATCTGATTCTGGCGCTTAACTCTCTGTGGGTTTACGCCTTGTTTGATCACGCCTTGAGGAACCGGCGGGATTCGCTGCCTCCATCGTATGAACTCCCCCGCTATGTCACGAAAACGCCTGCCGGTGAAGCCGATATGCTCACTCGCTGGCCGGGCTGGGATGGATGGTATTTCTTCCTGCTTCCTGATGACCGCTCGCTTCCCGCCAAGATGATCCGGGGCAGCATCATGACCGGACTCTATGGCCTCGATGGCGTTGACAATAATAAGGCGCTCCCGCCGCGAGTGTCCGCGTTCGAGGCTGTCGAGCATCTTTTCCTCGCTCCGTCAGAAATCACCGCTGCCGGTGGAATCGAGAAGGCGAACCTTCTCTTTCATCGATACCTGCCGAAAAGCAGTGTGCTCACTATGAAGACGGATAGCTTGGACGTCTCCATCGCCGGGCTGGACGCGAGCAACCGGAAGACGAACGAGCTTTGGGGGAGGATATGGGGCGCTTGGCCGCAATATCAATTTGACTTCGTTCATCCCGAGGCAAAGATCGCAATCTCGGTGAGCTATCGGGCTGAAGATATCGTATGGTGGGCGGACGTTCCCGGGATTTTCACCTATTTCGCAAGCTTTGGGACCTACGAAGGCACGTTAACGTACTTACAGGGATCGGGTAAGAACATGAGCGGCGAGACTGCGCGCGCGGAAGAGACTTATGCCTTCAAAGGGAGAGGCGGCTTCGAACACGGCTGCGCGCGCAAGCCATTTAGCTTCACGCGCCTGTGGTCGCCCATGCGGTTGTTGAACGCCATCGTTCCGCGGTTCCACCCTGTCCGCTATAACTACCAACTCTTGATCGGTGATGAGGGGCTGCATGGAGGCTTCATGCTCGCCCAAGGTTTCGGGATTAACTTTCGCAACCGGGGCGGATTCTACCTGGACGGAAGTTACATACCAGTCCAGAGCATTGAAATCGACTACATCGAGTACGGCGCTGGCGCGCCCGGAATGCATCCAGGGAGCGACGGGGTCGCCTTTCCCCGCAAATGGAGGGTGAGAGCGTCTACCGCCGAGGGAGTCCTGGAGTATACCGCGACACACGAATGGCCTCCTCCTCCGGTGAGCAGCAATATGACGTACTATAATTTCATCTTCACCGGCACGTACCGGGGGCGGCAAACCAGCGGCCGGGGCTATGGCGAATATTTGAATATCTGACGAGGAGCTGCCTGCGAGTCTCCGCAGGCCATGCAGGGACTCAGCGTGGCCGCACTGCCCCGAATTAACATCATTCCCGCGAAGCTTGTTCCCGCGAAGGCGGGAAGCAGGTAGCGCAGAGTTTTGTGGTTAAAACTCTGCGGCATTTCATCGCGCCCCTGCAAAAGCCGCAGAGTTTTAAAAGCAAAACTCTGCGCTACACGCGCCATCGGCTGCGCTGCTGAGTTTGTTTGATCAAGGAGGAAGGCTTGAGCGAGAACTGGTACAAGAATATGTTTTTGGTTGGCGCGCTTTGGAATTTTCTGGGAGGCGTATTCATCATTGCCGCCACGGGGTGGATATTCGCCACGGCAGGCATCGAGCCGCCCCAGCCGCCGCTTTACTACTACTCTTGGATCGCGCTGTTCATGACTTTTGGCATCGGCTACTACATGATCTACCGCGACATGTATGGCAACAAGAACATCGTTATCCTGGGAATCATCGGCAAGCTGGCCTTTGCCGCGATTTTCATCAGCGACCTCTTCCTGTTTCAGGCACGAGTACCGCGGCTTTTTCTGATTCCGGTGGCCGGCGATCTCGTTTTCGTAGTGCTGTACTGGATGTTCCTCAACTTTGCCAGACAGAGAGTCGGGCGCCGAAGCGGCACATTCACCCAGATGTGACGGGGGGTTCATGTCGAACCTGCCTGAATTGTGATGCTGCGGAGGATTCACGTGAAGAAGTTGCATTCGATCGTAGCCAAACCGTTTTGCCTTTTGGCCCTGGTGATTTTCTGTGCCGGTCCCAGCCAGGCGCAGCAGCCTAATTACGCCCAGCGGCTGGGCTACGCGTCGAATGCGAAACTCCTGATTATTCATGGAGACGATTTGGCGGCCGCGCATTCGGTGGACCAGGCCACGTTTAAGGGTCTTACGACCCATGCCCTCAGTTCGGCCAGCGTCATTGTGCCCGCACCGTGGCTCACCGAAGTGGCCGCTTGGTCAAAGCAGCATGCTGACGCGGATATCGGCATCCACATCGCCTTGACCAGCGAGTGGGAGCATTACCGCTGGCGGCCCGTGGCGCCTGTCGATCAAGTGCCGAGCCTGCTTGACCCGGAAGGCTATATGTGGGCCACCGCGCAACTAGCGGGCGAGCACGAGAACGCGGCAGAGGCGTATCGTGAGATGCGCGAGCAGGTGGAGTGGGCGGAACGGCTCGGCATCCATCCCACTCATATGGATACCCACATGGGAACCGTCGCTCAGACCCCGGCGCTTTACGCCGCTTACGTGAAGGTAGCGCACGAGTTCCACCTGCCATTCATGGCCCTCCGCCCTCCGCAGATGCCGCCCCAGATGATGGCGGATCTCGGTCCCAAGGATATCGTGCTGGATCACCTGATCACAGCCGCGGCTGACCTTTCTCCCTCCCATTGGATGGGTTTCTATCGACACGCTATCCAAAACATGCAACCTGGCCTGAACCTGATGATCGTCCACTTTGGCTACGATAACGCTGAGCTCGAAGCCATTACGGAGAATCACCCCAACTGGGGCGCTGCTTGGCGCCAGCGGGAGTTCAATACGGTGACCAGCCCGGAGTTCAAGCGCCTTCTGAAGGAAAATCACATCGTCGTGGTGCGCTGGAAAGACCTTCAGAAGCTTATGCAATAAGTGGAGTTACGGCAAGAGGCTAACCCCAACACTATTCACTTAGCGAGCTTTCTGTCGCGGCGCGGGAATTTCAGGCAGATGTCATTCTGAGCGCAGCGAAGAACCTGCTTTTTCCCAACAATTTATTAAAAACAGATGCTTCGCTCCGCTCAGCATGACATGCCGATCGATTGCGGCCCGAGGGCGGCGTTGAGCATAAATGAACAGTTTGAGGCTAAGCACCGTTTTTTACTTGCAAAGACCTTTAGGTATTTGATATAAGTATGCTCGTTATCTCGTCATAAAAATTAATAATTCAACGATTATAATTAGATTTTGACATCAGGGCCGGGCCATCATGCCGTTTCTCTCCGATCGGTTAATCGACGGCGTCATCGTATTTTCGCTTGCTATCCTGCTGCTATCCCTCTTCCTCGTTGTTTACGCGATTGGCCGCCGCGTCCGGCACGAACAAGACTTCGAAGATCTCGACGCGTTCCGGTCGCGGCTAGGGGACGTGTTCAAAGCGCTGGTTGAGCACACTATGGACTACAGTGTGGCGCTTGCTAAGGTAGGCGGGATGTTTCGCCCGCGGCTCGGCTCGGCGATGGAGCAGGCTCTTCTTGAGCGCATGGATATTCCCGGAGACGAGGATTTTGTCCGCCAGATGGCCGAGGATCTCGGTTTCGTGTTGTCCTGGCAGCAAGACTTGGGCGGATCAGGCGT
>JBOGJX010000291.1:0-16023 GCA_050745285.1 Terriglobia bacterium | reverse complement strand
GCGGCAGGCAGCGCCCCTACGACCCTTGTTCCCGCAGATCGCTCCCTACCCGGCCTCGAATCCACCCGACTTCTCGAACGCGCGGGCCACCTGCAGGAGCCGCGCCTCGTCAAAGTGTTTGGCGAGGATCTGCATGCCGACGGGAAGGCGCGGCTCGCCTCTGGTTTTGCCGCACGGGACCGAAATGCCAGGGATGCCCGCCAAACTGGCGGTGACCGTGTAGATATCGGCGAGGTACATTTGCAGTGGGTCATCCGTGCGCTCGCCGATCTTGAAAGCCGGAATGGGCGACGTGGGCGTGACGATCACGTCAACGTCATCGAACGCTTCGAGAAAGTCCCGCGCGATCAACGTGCGCACCTGCTGAGCCTTGCGGTAGTAGGCATCGTAATAGCCCGAGCTCAGGACGTAGGCGCCCAGCATGATGCGCCGCTTGACCTCGGCGCCAAAGCCCGCGTCGCGCGTCTTGCGGTACATCTCGCGCAGGCCTTCATACTCAGGCGAGCGGAATCCGTAGCGCACGCCGTCATACCGGGCAAGGTTGGAGCTGGCTTCCGCCGTGGCGATAATGTAGTAGCAGGCGATGGCGTATTCCGTATGCGGAAGGCTGATGGGCGTTATAACACAACCAAGCTGCGCGAGGCGGTCGATTCCTTTTTGAACGTTGCCACCAATTTCAGAATTCAATCCTTCGAAATATTCCTTCGGTACCCCTACCGCGAACCCGCGCACGTCATTTTCCATCGTTGCCTGATAGTCTGGCACGGGAAGGCCGGCGGTGGTGGAATCCGCCGGGTCGCGCCCCGCGATCACTTGCAAGGTGCGGGCAACGTCTCGCACGGTGCGGCCGAAGGGACCGATGTGATCGAGCGAAGACGCAAAAGCCACTAGCCCGTAGCGCGAAACCAGCCCGTAGGTCCCCATCATGCCGGTGATGCCGCAGAACGCCGCGGGCTGCCGGATGGAGCCGCCCGTGTCTGAACCCAGGGAAACGGCGGCGAGGTTCGCGGCCACGGCCGCCGCCGATCCGCCGCTTGACCCTCCGGGCACGCGGCTGGGATCAACCGGGTTGTGCGTAGGAAAGTAAGCCGAATTCTCCGTGGAGGAACCCATGGCAAACTCATCACAATTCGTCTTGCCCAGGATCACGGCGCCTGCCGATTCAAGCCGCTGAACGGCGGTCGAGTTATAAGGCGGAATGTAATTCTCCAGAATCTTTGATGCGCAGGTGGTGCGCACGCCGCGTGTGACGATCGCGTCCTTTACCGCGATGGGCACGCCGGCGAGCGCCGGAAGATCCGCCCCCTCCGCCACCATGCGATCCACGCGCTTTGCCTGCTCAAGCGCCTTCTCCGCGCTGATGGTGATATAGGCGCGCACACGCGGATCCTGCTCTTCAATGCGCTTCAGATGCTCGCGGCAGATTTCCTCCGCTGATGCCTGCTTGCGGCGAAGAACATCGACGATTTCCTCTGCATTGAGCGCGGTAAGATCCATCTGGAAATTTAATCTCCGTCAATCATAACGGGTAGCCACGGCACGATTTGTGTGCCGTGGGTTTCGCACAACCCCAAAGCCCACGGCACAAACTCCGTGCCGTGGCTTCGAGCCTGCCAAACCCAAATCCAGAATCCACAATCAATTCATTCCCTCTCGATCACGCTCGGCACCTTGAAGCACCCATCGCCTGCCTCGGGAGCGTTTGAGAGCGCGGCGTTTTGAGGCAGTGATTCACGTCTCTCGTCCCGCCGCAGGGACGCATCGGGCAAACCCTGAGCGATCACCTGGGCCATAGGCTCCACGTTGGCCGTATCCAACTGATTGAGCTTCTGCACGTACTCCAGAATCGCGGCGAGCTGCGGCTGGAACCGCGTCACTTCGTCTTCCGTCAATTCCAGATGCGCGAGCTCGGCCACGTACCTTACGTCCTTTTCCGTCAACGTCATGCCTTGTTCCTCTCTCCGTTGCGTGAGAAGTATTTCACAAAAGACCGCTCGACCACATCCACGAGCTCAGGAGGAAGCGCCACCTCGCCCTGGGCGCGCAGGAGGTTGACTAGCGCAAAATTGTGCTCCGGCCCACGCGCTGGAGTCGCGGCATCCCGCGGCCCGCCCATCTGGCCCACAGGCGCGGATGATCCCGCCGCCTGGTCCCTGGCTGTATGTGGGCGAATGCGAAGCTTCTTGATTACTGGGGCGCCCAGAAAGCTGTTGATCTGCGCCTGAAGCGGATCAGACAAGGCGCGCAACTGCGTCTCCCAGGAGGGGGACGAGACCGCCAGCGTGAGCCTCCCATCCTCAAACGCTACTGGCCGCGAACACTGGCCGATGAATTTCCCGACGGCGCGCGGCCACAACGGAACGAGGATTTCAAGCACAGGTTTTCTCCCGCAAAGCACATGCTTCTGAAAAGCCTTGGGGAGGATGCTGCCGAGTTCTTCCATTGCGAGCCTCGCTAGCCGGTGGAATAAAAACGCGGAAAAGAAGTTTAGCACACGCCCGGAGGTGGTGACGAGTCCGCTGCGAGGCATGGCGTCCGGAAAATTATGCGGCTAAAATATTTTCTGTTATGGTTTTGATTCTTGCTTCCCATTCTCCCCGGCGGCGGGAGTTGCTGGAAAACGCCGGAATCAAGTTTACCGTTCAGCCCGCGCAGGTGGACGAATCGCGCCGGCGCGGCGAAGCCGCGGCAGATTACGTCGAGAGGATGGCGCGCGATAAGGCCCTCGCCGCGGCCCGGCGAGCTCCGGCGGGAAGCCTGGTGCTGGGCGCGGACACCGCGGTTGTGGCGGCGGGCCAGGTGCTCGGCAAACCTAAGGACGCCGCGGATGCCGCGCGCATGCTGCGCCTGCTCTCCGGCGGCACGCATTACGTTGTGACGGGCATCTGCATCGTCAGGGCTGCGGAAACGATTGAAGCCTTGCAACATGAATCGACCACCGTGGTCTTCAAGCCGCTGACCGAAACGGCGATTCAGCAGTATATTAGAAGCGGCGAGCCGCTCGATAAGGCCGGAGGTTATGGCATCCAGGGTTTGGCGTCGAAGTTCGTGGCGCGCGTCGAGGGGAGTTTCGATAACGTGGTTGGGTTGCCCGTGTCCCGAGTCGTAGAGATGCTAAGAGCCTTGCAACCCGGCGCCAGTGATTAACACCCCGTTTCGGAATTTTATGGTCCTGTAGCGCAGAGTTTTGCTCTTAAAACTCTGCGCTACAACGTCGTTCTTACAGTTCCGCCACCTGGTAAACGAAAACCTCTGCCGGGGTGTTCTCGTGCGTCGGGACGGCAACATAATACCTTTCCAGTTGGGGCACAAGGCGCGCTGTTTTGCCACCGGCTCCGGAGGGGACCTTTCCCAGGAGCCTGTAGTGATCGGGATCTTCTTCCTTATACACATCGACCGAGCCCGCGCCAGCGCCGCAGGACGCATAGATGCGCCGGGTTGTGGGATCGAACACCATGTCATCCACGCCCTTACCAATCGGAAGCGCCTGCAGCTCTTTGCCGGTTTCGGTATTAAACACCACGATCTCGCCGCCGCGGCAGCCGACGAATAGACGATGATGAGCCTCGTCGAATGCCATCGCCACGTTCGCCTTGCCCATGGTAACAGGCCATACCGCAAGAACGGTGCGCTTCTCGCGGTCAATTACCTCGATTTGGTTCTTGGCGCGGTTGTTCACGTACATCTTCGGGCTCGCCTTCTCTAGCGCCATGGCCTCAAGCGTGTCCCCATCGATCTTCATGTCCCCAACCCTCTCCCCGGAAGTCGTGTTCACAATGCTGATGGTGGAATAGGCTTGGTGAGCGTCGCCGCCTCCATTGACGATGTAGAGATCTTTGGTGGTGGGATCGTAAGCAATGGAGTCCGAATCCACCAGCAGCTTCACGCTCTTGATCAGCTTGTAGGTTTTTCCATCGTAGATGTTCAAGGCTCCCGCCCCACCATCCGTAATGTAAATGCGGTTGAGGTCCTTGCGGTAAAGGATGGCGTGTGGGATGCCAAGCCCGCCGATGGTGTGAATCAATTTGCCCGTGCGCAAATTAAACACCAACACCGCCTTATAGCCTTCCGCGGCAGAAAACAGCCTGTTTCCCGGCACGTCCACGCCGAAGTGGTCGAAGTGGCCCTTAACCGCGGCCGGCATCTTAAACGTCCCAACCCGTTTGAGTGGTGCAGGCGCTTGCGCCCGCGCGTGGATAGCGGATATGGCAAACACCGCCACCAAGATTGCAATGGCCTTCCTCATCACGCTCCTCCAATCGGTTCGCTTATTTGATTTTCGGGCGGCGCAGCGCGCTTCTAATCGGACTCGGGAGCGGGATTGCCCTGTGGATCAACTCGAACTTCCGACCGCCTGCCCGCTTTCTTGACGAGCGCCTCATAGGCGACTACCGAGCCTTCGTGTGACACGGCCTCGACTTTGAGAACGCTTCCCTTGGCGGCGGACTTCTCAATCGCGTCCTTCGCGGCCTCGGGAATGCTCGCCAAGGGGACCACTTCCTCGACTTCAACAACCTTCCCATTGGAATCTATCTCGATGTCTTTGCCATGACCGTTAACGGTCATTTCGGCCTCGTAGAGCCTCTTTCCGTTTTCCGTTTCCGTCGTAAGGCGCCGGATTGTGGCGCCCTTGCTTTGCTCCTTCACAGCCGCCTGAACCGCCGGCGGCAGATCGGTCATTTTAACGCGATGCTCGGCAGCCTGGGCCAGCATCCCACTCACAAAGGCCATGCAGATGACTAACAGAATTTTATTACAAATTTTCATCGTATCCTCCATGTTAAAAGACTAGCACATGCGGCTCCCGAAGCAGCTATAGAATTGTAGCGTCGCTCGCGCCGAGCGGGAACGACGCATGGCCGGTGAGTGAGATGCCGGCGCGCTCTCCCGCTTTCAGATGGAAATATCCGGCGGCGGCGATCATGGCGGCATTATCGGTCGAGAGCGCCGGTGATGGGAAGAAGACGCCGAGTCCCGCCGCGCGCCCAGCTTCCGCAAAGCGTTCGCGGAGCAGCGAATTGCAGGCCACGCCGCCGGCCACGAAAATGGAATTCACCCGTTCTTGGGCAGCAGCCTGAAGCGTCCGCGTCACAAGATCGGACACGACGGCTTCCTGGAAGCTGGCGATCAGGTCCAGAGTGGCAGCGGAGCATTGCTCGCGCAGTTCATCCGCACCGGCGCGGCCTGCGCCCTTGCGCCATTCATCGCGGCGGGCAGACTCCGCGGCCAGCTCACCCGCCCGCACTCGATAGAGGATGGCCGTCTTAATTCCGGAAAAGCTGAAGTCCAGCGGGTTGCCCCGCATTTTGATGGGACCGAACTTGACGGCGCGAGGATTTCCGAAACGCGCGAGCTTATCAATCAGCGGGCCGCCGGGATAACCCAGTGCGAGAAGCTTGGCCACCTTGTCAAAAGCCTCGCCCGCCGCATCGTCGCGGGTTTGGCCGAGCGGGCGATAAGAGAATACGGGGCCCGGTTCCATCTCGACCCGCAATAGACTGGTGTGGCCGCCCGAAACCACCAGTGTCACGGTGGGGAAGCTCGCTTCTTCGCGGGTCAATCCGGCGCGGCGCGCCATCTTATTCTCGAGCCACGCCGAGTGGATGTGGCCCTCCAGGTGATTGATTCCCACCAGCGGTTTCCCAAGCGCTTGCGCAAGCGCCTTGCCATACACCACGCCGACGAGAAGCGATCCGATCAAGCCTGGTCCCGCGGTGACGGCCACAGCGTCCACTTCCGGCGCGCGAAGTCCGGCGCGCTGCAACGCCTCCTCCACCACCGGCGAGATCTTGCGAAGATGCTCCCGGCTGGCCAGCTCCGGCACCACACCGCCGTATTTCTCGTGCGTCATGATTTGTGACGCCACGACGTTTGAGAGAATACGCTCGCCGTCCTCAACCACCGCCGCTGACGTCTCATCGCAACTGGATTCGATGCCAAGCACAAGCATAATAATGTGACTCCAAAGAGGTATGTTAGCATACACAAAAGTAAGGGCTGCTGTGGCGTGGTACAGTTTGGCGCGTGTAGCGGCGAGTTTATCTCGCCGAATGTCGTCGTAAAGCCGCCTCCATAACTGCCGCACCAGAGATAATGAGGTGATCATGACGATCCGAAAAGCTGTATTGCCTGTGGCGGGACTGGGCACGCGATTTCTGCCGGCTACCAAAGCGCAGCCGAAAGAGATGCTGCCCATCGTGGACAAGCCCCTGGTGCAGTATGCCGTGGAGGAGGTGGCGGCCTCGGGGATTCCCATGGCGGTATTTGTGACGGGCAGGGGAAAAGACGCCATCGAGGATCACTTCGACGTCTCCTTTGAGCTCGAGCATATGCTCGCCGGCCGGGGCAAGGAAGAATTGCTCGGCCAAGTGCGGCGAATTTCAAACCTGGTCAAAGTAACCTACGTGCGGCAGAAAAACCCGCTAGGGCTTGGCCATGCCATCCTGATGGCGCGCGATCTGGTGGGAGATGAGCCGTTCGCCGTTGTGCTCTCCGATGACGTGATTGACGCCCCAACCCCATGCCTCAAACAGATGATGGACGTGTTCGCCCGTTTCGGTGGAAGCGTGGTCGCGTTGCAGCGCGTGGAACGAAAAGCGGTATCAAGCTACGGAATTATCAAGGGCAGCCCAGTGGCAGATGCTGGCTTGAAGGGACGGCTTTTCCGCCTTTCAGACATGGTGGAAAAGCCCGACGCAGGCAGCGCGCCCTCGAACCTCGCCATCATCGGACGCTATGTTCTGACACCCGCGATTTTCCGTGAGCTCGCCTCGACGCGGCGCGGCGCGGGTTCGGAAATTCAGCTTACGGACGCGCTGCGCAGTCTGCTCCGGAAAGAGCCGGTCTATGGCTACCTTTTCGAAGGCCGCCGCTATGACGCCGGAGACAAGCTGGGATTCTTGCAGGCAACGGTGGAGATGGCTTTGAAGCGGCCAGAGCTTGGCAAGCCGTTCCGGAAATATCTGAAGGGATTGAAGCTATGATGAAATTGGGAAGGACATCCCATGTCGCGACGCGCGCGCGGACCAGCTTCGTAGGGGCGCTGCTGACGGGAAGCACTGCTTCCCCTGGCCCGTTGATCTTGGGCGCAGCAAGCAGCGCCCCTACAAACGAGCAAGCGGTCTGCTTATTTCGTCACCGGAGTCTTAGGCGTTTCAGGTGTCTTAGCTGTCTCAGCCGGCCTGCCATTGGCAGGCTTTTCGGGTGCTGGCGCGGGCTTGGCCGCCTCTGCGCCAGGCTTCTTGGCGTAATCATTGATGTAAAAGCCACTGCCCTTGAATTGGATTGCAGGCGACGAAAGCAACTGTTCGAGCTTCCCCCCGCATTTCTCGCATTTCGCCAGAGGCGGGTCGGAAAATCTGCGGATTTTCTCGAAATGCGATCCACACCTCTGGCACCGGTATTCGTAAAGCGGCAAGTGATCCCTCCTCAAGCTGCTAGATTACAGTATAGCAACCGTGTTGACAGCCCGTCAAAACAGAGGGTGGTGGGTCAGTTTGAGGTGGTGCAGCGGGTTGACCCCGCCATCTGTGGCGGCATAAAGCCGCCCCTACATCAAACTGACCCACCACCAAACCAGGGCTAAGCGGCAGCCGCGCTTAGCTCAGCGTGGGCGAAAGTCCGATTTGCTGGCCCCGGCCAAGGTCCTTGGCCCGGCGGTAAATGGCGCCGGCGGCGGCCACGTCCCAAAGGGCGATTCCGGTGGATTTGAAAAGCGTGATGTCTTCGGAAGTCTTGCGGCCAGGGCGGCATCCCGCCATAATTTCCCACATCTCCGCCACACGTCCCCATTGCACCGGGGACGGCGCAAACCCCTGAATCAAGTCGCCTGCCTCGATGCGCGCTTGGACGGTCGAGTCAACGGCAATAACCGCCGCACGGTTGAGGAGCGCATCATCCACCTCGCGCCGGTTTTCCATATTGGCCCCGACCGCGTTCACGTGAGCGCCCGGCTTTAGCCACTCGCCGGAGAGTACCGGCTGGCGAGCGTTCGTGGCGGTCATCACCACGTCCCCAAAACGGGCTGCGGCCTCAGCGCTTTCTACCGCCTCAACCTCAATCCCCAGCAAATCGCTCATCTCGCGGGCGAACTGGCGGCGGTGAGTTCCATCCGGCGAATAAACGCGTGCGGCACGGATCTTCCTTACCCTGGTTACAGCATGAAGCTGAGTTCGCGCTTGGCGTCCCGAGCCGATCAGGCCCACGGTTGAGGCGTCCGCACGGCTAAGATACTTCGCGGCCACGCCGCTCGCTGCGCCCGTCCGGATGCGCCCAAGTTGGTCCGCTTCAATAAAAGCCAGCAGCTCGCCGCGTTCTGCCTCATAGAGCAGCACTACAAAGCGGAACGCCCCGCGCGAGACGGTATAAATCTTGATGCCCATCATGCTCTCGCCCGGCAGGGCCGCGGCCATAAAGTGGAGCGAAACGTGGGGAAGAAATATCCGCTTGCGGGGTTCGTTGGCAGCTCCGCCGCCACTCTGGGCGCGAAAGGCCGCCTCAACGCGCTCAATGGCCACGTCCATCGGCAAAAGATCGAGCACGTCGGATTCCGTGAGAAAAAGCATGGTGAACCTCGCTGTTGGCGCTAATCGCCCTCACCCGCCGCTTCGCGGCGCCCTCTCCCGAAGGGAGAGGGCTGGACTTCCCGGAGAATTCGCAAGTTCAGGACGCTAATGGGCGATTTTCCAGGTGGTTGTGTAGCGGTCCTGATCGCGCTTCAATTCGTCAATCAGCGCGGTCCGGAGGCGGCGCAGCTTGGCGGTGCGCCGCCGGTTTCCGGTTGCGCTATTGAGGACGCTGGTACGGCGCTCCAGCAGCCAGAGATAGCGCAGCAGGTAAGCGCCCGAGATCAACAGGCTGGGCGCGTAGTAGCCCGCTTCGGCCCTGGAAAGATAATGCGCCGCAAGTCCAATCTGTCCCGCGTAACAGACCAGCGCAATCACCACCCGCTTTGTCCACTCTCTTGGCGTCGCCTCCCATAAGCCTTTTTTCCACAACCCCACTGCCCATATCACAAACCACGCAATCAGAAGATTCAAAAGGCCATAACAGGCAATGGGAAAACCAATGATGGTTTCCGCCCAGACGCACATTTTTTTGCGCTGACTCTTGTGCCATGCGCCCGCGGTTTCACCGATGAACGCGTGCAACGCCGCCCGCCGCTTGCGCTCCTGATAGCCCTGGAGCGCACCATTGAGCGCCGCAAGCCGCCCCGGATGGCCGTAGTTTAATTGATGTGTCAGCTTGACCAGGAACGGACTCAGATCAAAATCCTCCACCCTCTGCTTCCAATTCGCGCGATGCGACCATTTCTCGGCAAAGTCCTCGCGCATCACGGACTCCAACCCGCCGAGGAATTTCTCAACGACGTCCGGCTGCAGGCGGAACGGGCTCTCGCAACAAGCCTTCTCGATCTCCTGGTCAAGCAACCTGATCCCCGCATCCAGATCCTCTTCTTTGCGCCAAGATGCGCCTTGCGAGGCGAGCGGCGGCTCAATATGAACGAGCGCCTCACCGGCGCCGGAGGGAGGCACGGGAAGAAATAGATGAACGGGGACGATCGGCAGGGGAGCTTCCCTGCCCAGGTAGATTTCAGCCTCAAGCGCTACTTCCGCCGCCTCGGGCGCGAAACCCTCTGCGGCTCCTGCTTCGTGCTGGCGCGCGAAGATGAGGACCGTCCCGCCATGGCTAAATATCCGGCAAACCGATTCGAGCACCGCCGGCCAGTCATCATTGCGGAACTGATAAGGGATCATGCCAAGCGCGCCCGCGGCCAAACGGCCAAGCGGGGACTCGACGTGATCCTGATCGATCAGGCAGTGGACCCGCCGTCCCAGAGCGGCCACCAGAAGGAGCGCTTCAGCAAGGCCCGGCGGGTGATTCACCACGAGCAAGGCTGGACCCGAGGCCGGCATGGATATCTCATCAAGCACGCGAAGACGGTGGAATATGAGGCCAAACCAGAGGCGCAACCCGCGGCGGAAGAAATTGTAAAGACTCGATTCACCTGTGAGTGTTTCCACTTAAAATCTCCCCAATATCTCGCCGCAGACTCGTTTCCGGCGCAAAATCCGGTAGACGCTTGGGTAGAGGCGCCCTTCTGCCGCCATTTGCTGGTTTTTGCAGCGTCTTATGGCGGGATAAACGCGCCGCTACACCATCTGCATGGGCTAGGATTAGCGCGCGCGACGAAGCCTGCGCCGCGCGCGCCGGACCCGCTTTGGAGGCGTCGGCATCGCGGTACTATCCCAGCCGTCCACCGTGCCAAGCGGACGGACGATGGTATCGTAAAGCCCGTAAACCTTCTGGAACTTGCCGCCCTGGTCGTCCACCAGCCGCAGCCGGAAGTTTGGAACGTTGCCGTTGTGGGTGACGGTAATGGGGAAATATCCGTCGACGCCACTCTCCACATACGCCGTCACGTATTTATGGCGCTTCACCCACCAGGTGAACACGCGAATGTGGTTAAAATCGAAGTTCTCGACCCCAATACGGTCGGCGGCGAGGTACTGTGGCACTTCGCGCCCCCCGTCGTTCACAGTATCCAGCGTAAGCCAGGCGACCATATTAACGCCTTGTGCATAGGCGGAAAGGCCGGATGGAATATCCAAATCGACGAAACGCCCGAGGACCCATCCGGCGCGGCCGCCACCGCTCACCAGATACCAGACATCCTGGATAGACGGCCTCCCGCGCGCGCCGGACTCGCCCGATCTCGCCACCCGCCGCCGGTCATAAATCTCCACTCGTTGGCCCGCGTTGAATTCTCCAAGCTTCAGCGTGCCACGCGAAGGGCCCAGGTGCAGATTTACCGCTTCGTTGGTATGGCCTTGCGCCTGCGCCTGCTGGCCTTCCAGGCGCTTGATGAGCTCTTGCCCCTGATCGTAGGCTGCGCCGCCGATCAGGTCCTTCTGCTTTACCCATCCCGATTGGCCGCCCGGCAACTCGAGCTTGGCCCACTCGCCAATGCGCGCCTCCACGCGTACCGCCTGCCCGCTATGATACGTCGCGAGATCCCTGCGAATTACCGCTGTGGTATCCAAAACGGGCAGCTTGTCCGGGACCACATAAGCCACTTCCACCGCCGCTCTCTGCCGCTTTGCCGGAACGTAGATATAGCGATAGTACGCCCCGCCCGCGCCCACGATGACCAGAAAGAGCACTGCTTTCTTCAACGGATCCTGCCACCCCGTCCCGGCGAAAAAGACTTCACAGTTCTTGAGTCCGCATTCTACACTACTCGTGTTTCTTCAACTTCGCACGGGCTATGCCCATTCTCATTATGTCAGATGGGTAATAGAACGGTATGGTATTTCTGGCGGCAGCCGGGAAGTCATGGCGGCCAAAGGGCCGCTCTGCAAGGGTTGACAGGAGATTATTACGAGAATCGAACGGTTTTTCATTCCGGGCCCGGCGGGCCCGATCGAGGCTCTGCTTGAATATGATCCGGATGCAACGCCGCGACACGCTGCCTTGGTCTGCCATCCTCACCCGCTCTTTGGCGGCACAATGCACACCAAGGCCGTTTTCCGCGCCGCCAAAGGGGCGACTCTCGAAGGTGTTCCAGCGCTTCGCTTCAACTTCCGCGGCGTCGGGCAAAGCCAGGGCAAATATGACAGCGGCGAGGGCGAGCAGGGGGACGCGCGCGCAGCGCTCGACTTTCTGTCCTCTCGTTACCCGGAGGCGCCGGTTCTGATGATGGGGTTTTCGTTTGGGTCGGCGGTGGGACTCCGCGTGGGCGCAGCGGACGCGCGCGTGGTGGCGCTTGTAGGGATGGGCCTCCCCGTGAAATCCTACGATTACTCCTACCTCAACACCTGCCCGAAACCCAAGCTATTTGTCGAAGGTACTCAGGACCAATACGGACCGCGGGCCTTGGTGGAGGAAACTGTGGCCCGCTTCGCGCCTCCCAAGCAACTGCATTGGGTAGAGGGCGCGGACCATTTCTTCACCGGACATCTTGACGAGGTTGAGGAAGCCATCCGCGCCTTTATTCTGGAATTGGAATGACAGCCCTCCATGGAGGGAAACGCCTATGCCTGACGAAACCCGGGAAGAGGAAACAGGAGCCTTCTACTGCCCCTCATGCCGCGAGCCCGTGGGGGACCCGCTGGTGTGCGGCGACTGCGCGGCTGTGATCTGCCGCCGCTGCGGTACGCCGCTCGAGCGAGCCGACGAGATGGGCATCGGGTGATCTTTTTCCGAGACGCTTAGTGAGCGATCTCCGGCTCGGCCAGCGCGGGCGAGTGGTCCGCAATGCGCGGCGCCTGCTGCATGCGGTAGAGGTGGTGGAGCGGTAAGCGGCCGGGACCGGTTGGGAAGGCTTTGCGGATCGCCTCGGACACGAATACCTTTGCCAGGACAATGGCATCGCGCAATTGGCGTCCGAGAGCAAGGTTCGCTGTCAGCGCAGAAGAAAATGTGCATCCGGTTCCGTGCGTGTTGTCGGGTTTAATGCGGTCGGTGATAAAGAGTTCGAGTGACGAGCCGTCGTAGAAGACGTCCGTGGCTTTTTCGAGATGCCCCCCCGTGACCACTACCGCGCGCGCACCCATTTCCACGAGTTTCCTGGCGGCGGCTTTCATCTCCTCGGCGTTTTCCACCTTCAGGCCGGTAAGAACCGCCGCTTCGTCCATGTTCGGAGTGACGATCGTGGGCAGCTTCAGCAAGTCCCCGCGCAAGATCTCGATGCCCCCGGCGTCGATCAGCTCGCGGCCACTCGCGGAGCGCAAAACCGGATCGAGCACGCAGGGCAGGGAGCGGGCGCCGGCGAGGATCTCCCTCACCACTCCGGCGTTGGCCTGGTCGCCGATCATGCCCACTTTGATGGCGCAGACATGGCCGTCATCGAGCAGCGAGCGGATGCTCTCGCGGAGTTTTCCGGCCCCGATGGGATAAACAGCGCTCACACCCTGGGTGTTCTGCACTGTCAGGGCGGTGATCGCCGCGACTCCGTAACAATTGTGGGCGGCAAACGTCTTCAGGTCGGCGGATACGCCCGCCCCTCCGGAAGGATCGAACCCGGCGATGGTCAGGATCACCGGCTCTGGCGGGCACGAAACAGGGTTGTTTGAATTATTCACGAGTTACTCGCCAGCCGCTCCTCACACAGAATGGGTGATGTAGCGATTATAAAATCGTTGCCCCCAATGTCAATGAAGAATTCAGGAAGTCCCACGCGCGTTGATTTTCGAGCAGCCGCAGTGGTAGGCTAATAAGCTTTCACGGATTTATCGGGGCCGTTCTGAGCAAAAGGAAGGCAATCTGCGTTGCGCGTTCGTGAATTCTGAGTTTTTTAGCAAGATTTTTGGGACATGTCATTCTGAGCAGAGCGAAGAATCTGCTTTTGTGTTTCATCAACAACTTGCGAGATTCTTCGTCGCCTTCGGCTCCTCAGAATGACATGTTTGTGATTTTTTCAGCGTAATATTACTCCTCAGCGAAGATTGTTTTTAAGGAGCGAATTGATGCGAAAAAAAGTGACAGTGATTGGATCAGGAAACGTGGGATCGACGGTGGCGCAGCGGTTGGCGGATAAGGAGCTGGCAGACGTGGTCCTGGTCGATATTCTGGATGGTGTCCCGCAAGGCAAGAGCTTGGACATGCTCGAGGCGGGGCCTATTGAAGGATACGATGTTCACGTGACGGGCACAACGAGTTATGCAGATACGGCCAACTCTGACGTGATCGTGATGACGGCGGGCCTGGCGCGCCAACCCGGCATGAGCCGAGATGACCTGCTGAAAAAAAACCATGACGTGGTGAAGGGCGCGATTGCCGAGGCGGCCAAGCATTCGCCCGAAGCCATCATCGTCGTGGTCACGAATCCGTTGGATGCCATGGCCCAGACGGCGTTGCGCGTGAGCGGCTTCCCCAAAAACCGCGTTCTCGGCATGGCGGGCGTCCTCGATACGGCGCGTTACCGCACCTTTCTTGCCGAAGCCCTGAACGTCTCGGTGCAGAACGTGCAAGGTTTTGTCCTCGGCGGGCACGGTGACACCATGGTGCCTGTGCCGCGCTATACCACGGTGGCGGGCATCCCAGTGACCGAGTTGCTGCCCAAGGACAAGCTGGACGCCATCATCGCCCGCACGCGCAGCGGCGGCGCCGAGATTGTGAACCTGCTTAAGAAGGGAAGCGCGTATTACGCGCCGTCGGCGGCCGTCGTCGAGATGATTGAGGCTATCTTTAAAGACCGCAAAAAGATTTTGCCATGCGCCGCCTATCTTGAAGGCGAGTATGGCATCCATGGGCTGTTTGCCGGCGTTCCGGTGAAGCTCGGCGCAAAGGGCATCGAGCAGATTCTGGAGGTCAAACTGACGGACGAGGAAAAGATGGAGTTGCAGAAATCCGCCGACGCCGTGAAACAGCTTGTCAGCGTGATCGGAGTATAATGCCTAATTACATAGGCGCCTTTACATAGATTTGCGCGGGAGCGGCGGGGATCTAATTCTGCCGCAGAAGCCCTCCCCCCCTTGGAATCTGAAATTTCAAATTCGATATCCCAAAGAGTGTAGCGCAGAGTTTTGCCTTTGAAACTCTACGGCATTTTCTGTAGCCTTCAAACCCGCACATCCAAAATGACGCAAAGCCCGCGGCACAAAAATCGTGCCGTGGCTACCGCCGCAATTGCCGGCGCAGCAAGCAGCGCCCCTACTGGTGAGCCACCGCTTCCGGTGATTCGGTGAGTGGGAGTTCCCCCTGAGCCTCTTTCTTTCCCCCGCCAAACATCCTGCCCACGAAGCGCGCGAATGAATCGAGATAAGTGTAATAGACTGGCGTGATGTAGAGCGTGATGAGCTGGGAAATAACAAGACCGCCCACAACCGCAACGCCCAAGGGCTGCCGCGCTCGGCCGCCCGCGCCGTAACCGAGCGCGATGGGCAGCGTGCCCACAAACGCCGCCACGGTGGTCATCATGATGGGCCGAAAGCGGATCAAGCACCCTTGATAAATAGCATCGTGGGTGCTCTTGCCTTCCTTGCGCTCGGCTTCCAGCGCGAAGTCAATCATCATGATGGCGTTCTTCTGCACGATCCCGATCAGCAGGATGAGCCCGATCAGGGCGATGATGCTGAACTCGTTGTGGAACAGCATGAGCGCCAGTATCGCGCCCACTCCCGCCGACGGCAGCGTCGAGAGGATGGTGATGGGGTGGATGTAGCTTTCGTACAGGACCCCCAGCACGATGTAGACGGTGATCAGGGCCGCCAGGATCAGCAGCGGCTCGCTCGCCAGCGAGTTCAGGAAGGCCGCGGCGGTGCCCTGGAAGCTGGGCTGCACCGAGGGCGGCAGCCCGATCTGCTGCTCGGCCGCGTGGATGGCGTTGACGGCGTCGCCGAGGGAGGCGCCCGGCGCCAAGTTGAACGACAGCGTCACCACCGGGAACTGCCCCTGGTGGTTGATGGTGAGCGGCGCGGTGGTTTGCTGCACCTGGGTGAAGGTGGCGAGCGGCACCTCGGTGCCCCCGGCGGTGGAAACCCCGGTCTGGGTGGCGCTGGCGCTCACCGTCCCGGCGGCGGCGGGGCCCACCGCCGCCGCGCCGCCGCCCCCGCCGCCGGCATTGACGAAGATCTCTTTCAGCGAGGCCGGATCGCGCTGGTATTTCGGATCCACCTCGAGGATGACGTGGTACTGGTTCTGCTGGGTGAAGATGGTCGAGACTTGGCGCTGCCCGAAGGCGTCATAGAGGGTGTTGTCCAAGGTCGCTGGGATGATGCCCAGGCGCGAAGCGGCATCGCGGTTGATGGTCACCAGCGCCTGGCGGCCGCCGTTCTGCTGGTCGCTGGCCACGTCGCGGAGCTGCGGCATGGCCCGCAGCTTGGCCAAAAGCCGGGGCACCCATTGCTCCAGCTCGCCCGCGTTGGGATCCTCGACGCTGTACTGGAACTGGGTGCGGCTGACCCGGTCCTCGACGCTCAGATCCTGCACCGGCTGCATGTAGAGCGCGATCCCCGGCACCTGCGCCACCTGCGGCTGCAGGCGGCGGATGATGTCGCTGGCGCTGAGCCCGGGGCGCTGCTC
>JBOGJX010000290.1:0-15657 GCA_050745285.1 Terriglobia bacterium | reverse complement strand
GCGCCCCTACGAAACAGCAAGCGGCAGAGCCGCAAAGGCATAACCAAAAACTTGACGCATTCGCATCAAGTTTTGCAACTCTAGGAGTCTAGCGGTGTCGCTTGCAAGCGCGGCGCCCGAACAGCCTTTGCCCTGGTACTCATAATTCGCCGTTACACCAGCCGGTAGAACACGGGTTGTATACTGAAAGTAGAAAATGAACCTCGACGCTTTATTGCGGGATGCGGATGTCCTCGAACGTCACGGCGACTCAAATCCGGAGATTCATGCTCTAGCTTATGACTCTCACCAAGCCGGGTTGGGGTGTCTCTTTTTTGCCATTCAGGGCGAGCGCGCCAACGGGCACCGGTTCGTTGAGGCCGTGATGGAGGCCGGCGCCGTTGGCGTCGTGAGCGAGCGGCCGGCGCCCGCTGGTTTTCCAGGGGCTTGGGTAAGAGTCGGGAAGATTCGGCGCGCTTTAGCGGAAATGGGCCGGGCCTTCTACGGCAGTCCGGATTCACGGCTAAAGCTGGTGGGAATTACTGGGACGAACGGCAAGACCACAACGGCCTATCTGCTCGATTCGATATTCCGCGCGGCCGGCCTGAAGACTGGCCTTTTTGGAACCATCGAGTACCGGCTGGGCGCGCGCACGATTACGGCCAGCCACACCACGCCTGAATCGCTTGACCTGCTGAGATATTTCGCGGAGCTCGCCAGGGGGGGAGGCGATGCGGCGGTCATGGAGGTCTCCTCGCACGCGCTAGTGCAAGAGCGTATTTGGGGCTTCCATTTCGCGGCCGCGATATTTACAAATCTCACCGGCGATCATCTCGACTATCACAAGGACATGGAGAGTTACTTTGCCGCCAAGCGCCGCCTTTTTGAAGGGGAGGGAGCGCCTCCGCCCGAGCTGGGAGTGATCAACCTGGATGACGCATGGGGGCAGCGGCTGATGGGTGTGTCCCAGCCGCGCCAGATCACCTATGGCGTGGATTCGAACGCCCAGGTCAGGGCGAAGCATTTCACCCAGGGGCCCAGCGGAATCCGCGCCGTGCTCACGGGCCTGGATGGAAAACTGGAGATCGCATCCCCCCTCTCAGGGCGCGCTAACCTGGAAAACATTCTTGCCGCCGCGACGGCTGCCCATGGACTCGGGGTTCCGGCGGAAAAGATTCAAGAGGGAATTGCTGCCCTCGATCAGGTGCCGGGGCGCTTTGAGCGGATCGATGAGGGCCAGCCCTTTATCGTTCTGGTGGATTACGCACACACGCACGATGCCTTGCGCAACGCATTAGAGATCGCCCGCGAGCTGACCCGCGAACGCCTGATTGTGGTCTTTGGCTGCGGCGGTGATCGTGACCGCACGAAGCGTCCTCTGATGGGCGAGGTGGCGGGCGCTCTGGGCGACGCGGTCGTATTGACCTCGGATAACCCGCGCAGTGAAGATCCGATCCTGATTATGAATGACGTGATGGTGGGATTGCAGAAATCCGGAAAGCCCTATCGGGCGCAGGTGGACCGCGAGAAAGGCATCCGCGAAGCTCTCGAACAGGCGCACGAAGGCGACGTGGTGCTGATCGCCGGAAAGGGACACGAGACGTATCAGGTGCTCAAGGACCGCACAATCGCCTTCGACGATCGCGAGGTTTCCCGGCGGGCGTTGCGCGAGATGGGTTTTAACAAGGACGAAGGCGCTGGAGGTAGTTGACCAATCTGTTTTCCTGACAGGATGCTGAAAACGCTGGCAAGCGTGTCATTCTGAGGAGCCGAAGGCGACGAAGAATCTCGCAAGTCATTGATTCAAGACAAAAGCAGATTCTTCGCTTCGCTCATAATGACAACCAAAAGAGTTTTTCAGCAAACTGCTAACATTACAAGGTTAAGTTCGATAGCGGCGTGTCAGGGCACGGCTTTAGCCGTGCCAAACCAGGATCTAAAAGATCGACGGCTTTAGCCGCTGAGGGCTTCAGTGGCTAACGCCCCCGGGATCAAGGGAAGCGCACCGCGCGGCATGGCTAAAGCCATGCCCTGACACAGCGGTAACACGACTTAACCCAGTATCGCTAAGCGAAGACATTATGCGTCTTACGCGATCAGAGCGCGGCAAGCAGCGCCCTCTACAAAGGCAAAAAGGCCGCAGAGTTTCAAAGGCAAAACTCTGCGTTACATCTGCTGCCCGGCGATGGGAATGGGGCAGAGGGGACCGATGCGGCTATCCACGGCTGAAATTGCGGGCATTCTAGGGTACAAGGACAATCTCGGCCCTGGAATGGTCAGCGGATACTCTATTGACTCGCGGTCGGTTCAGCCGGGAGACCTTTTTTTCGCGATTCGCGGCCCGCGTTTTGACGGCCGTGAATATGTGGGCCAAGCGCTCGAAAAGGGCGCGATGGCCGCGGTGGTGCAAGAGGATTTCGAGTCGGCCCACCCAAAGTGGCCACTGATTCGCGTGGACGGCACGGAACAAGCCCTGCAGCGATTAGCGTCCGCCGTGCGGCGCCGCTGGGGCGGACCTCTGATCGGGATCACCGGCAGCACTGGCAAGACAACAACCAAGGAGATGATCGCGGCGGTTCTGGGACGGCGGTTCCGGGTGCTTAAATCCGCCGGCAATCTGAATAACCATTTTGGAGTGCCGCTCACTCTTCTCCGCCTCACTCCAGAGCATGAAGTGGCGGTCGTCGAGATGGCCATGTCTGCGCCTGGGGAAATTGCGCGGCTGGCTTCTCTCGCCGGGCCGCAAACCGGCGTAGTGACCAACGTGGCTCCGGCCCACCTCGAGTTTTTCGATTCGGTTGAGTCGATTGCGCGGGCAAAGCGCGAGCTCATTGAGCGCCTCGAACCTCCGGAAGCTGCCATATTAAACCATGACGATGAGCGCGTGCGCGGCTTTACTGAGGGCTTCAAGGGCCGCGTGGTGACCTACGGGTTCACCGAAGGCTCAGATTACCGTGGGCTCCGTGTGCGCGCCCCGATCCTCGCCGCGAACGGCCAGCCCTCAACGGAGTTTGAGGTGGATGGTCCGGACTGGGTGCAGTGGTTTTCGATACCGCTTGCGGGGCGCCACAACGTGGAGAACGCTTTGGCCGCGATTGCTACGGGCGGACTCTTCGGGATCAGCTCCCAGGATTCGCGCGTTGCGCTGGAGTCTCTTCGCCTTCCCGGACAGAGGGCGGATGTTCTCAGGCTCGCGGGAAATATCACCGTCATCAACGACGCCTACAATTCCAGCCCGCGCGCAATGGAGAGGATGATTGAGACGTTGGCTTCGTGGCCGGGCGCCAAGCGAAGGATCGTCCTGGCCGGGGAAATGCTTGAGTTGGGGATATCTTCGCCGGAGCTGCACCGGCATATCGGGCGGGAATGCGCGATTGCCGGAGTAGATTGGCTGATTGCGGTTCAGGGGGAAGCGAGCTTCTTTTTAGAGGGCGCTCGCGAGGCGGGGCTCCCGGCGGAGCGCATCGCCTTTTTCCCGGCTGCGCGCGAGGCGGGGCGGTTCTGCCGCGCCTTGATGCGCGCCGGGGACGTGATCCTGGTCAAAGGCTCGCGCGCGGTCAAGCTGGAGGAAGCGGTTGCGGCGATGCAAGAAGCCGGAGACTGAGCCACAGCCACAACGCAAGTAAACGATTTTAAGAACAAAAGCCTGACGCCAGGGTGCAAAGCAACAAAGCGCGCAAAGGAGTAACGGGGGCTTTGCTTCAAACCGGCGAGCCGTTAACCCCTCACCCGGCCCGCAATGCGGGCCGGGTGAGGGTTCTTAGCTGAAGACTTGCGCTATGCGGCCTTCAGGCCGGGTTTTCACAGACGCGCAGAACCTCCGCCCTTCGCGAAGGATTACAGGTCGCTGATGTTCTATTATCTCAACCTCAAGTTCCATAGCCAGCTTCACCTTCTCAATCTTTTCCGCTACATCACGTTCCGCACCGCTGCGGCCAGCCTGACGGCCCTCCTGCTGTCTTTGATTCTGGGGCCGTGGCTGATCCGGAGGCTCAAGCGTTTCCAGGTGGGGCAATATATCCGGGAAGAGGGCCCGGAGTCGCACAAGGCGAAGGCAGGCACGCCCACCATGGGTGGCGTCCTGATCGACCTCTGTATCATCGTGCCCACATTGCTCTTCTCCGATCTCGGCAACGTCTATGTCTGGCTGGCGCTCAGCGTGACGGTGGCGATGGGCGCGATCGGATTCTGGGATGATTACTTGAAGTTGCGGCGGCGGCGGAACCTGGGATTGCGGGCACGCTCCAAGATCTCACTTCAAATCCTGGTCGGCGTATTCCTGGCCGTGGAATTGGGGGCTCTTTCCGCGCGGGGTCTCTATTCCACCCAGCTCACATTCCCGTTCTTCAAGAACCTGCATCCGGATTTTCTAATTGATGCCTTCCTGAAGCACCATTGGCTTTACCCAATGGCCTTCCTGCCGTTTGTGGCGTTGGTAATTTTCCTGGTTGTAGGTTCTTCGAACGCTGTCAACCTGACGGACGGCCTGGATGGGCTGGCCATCGGCTGCGTGATCGTTGCGGCTTCCGCGCTGACGGTGCTGACCTATGTGGGCGGCAATGCCGTCTGGGCGAACTATCTCGACCTCGAACGCCTGGCTAGATCCGGCGAGTTGACGATTTTCTGCGGCTCCATGGCGGGGGCAAGCCTGGGCTTCCTGTGGTACAACGCCTATCCGGCGGAAATCTTCATGGGTGACGTCGGGTCGCTGTCACTCGGAGGAGCCATTGCCGCCGTGGCCGTCATCATTAAGCAGGAGCTGCTTTTGCCGTTCATCGGAGGGATTTTCGTGGTGGAAGCGCTCTCGGTGATCCTCCAGGTCAGCTCCTACAAGTTGAGGAAGAAGCGGATTTTCCTTATGTCGCCCATCCATCATCACTTTGAGCTGCTGGGCTGGAAGGAATCGAAGATCATCGCCCGCTTCTGGATTGCGGCGTTGGTGTTTGCCCTTTTCGCCTTGACGACGCTGAAACTAAGGTAGGTTCCGGGTGTCAGGTGCCAGCCTTCTCAGGCACAAATCCTTTGACAGTAATTATTTCTGCGCATAAAATGCACAATAATGAAAAACAGCCAACGGTTGAAAGTCGAAAGAGGTAGCCAAAGCATGATTTGCGCGCCGTGGCTACCCCCGCTGGCTAACGGCTCTCTTGCTCGTCACTTGGCTCTTGTCACTCGTCACTGCTTCTATGGCCCGGCCTAAATCATTTCGCAATCCGACCCGCGTGAGCCTTACGCTCAACCGGGATACGATCGTCACCGCGCGGCGAGTGGCGCGGGAAAACCGCCGGTCGCTTTCCGAAGTGATTTCCGAGATTTTGGAGGGTCATTTCCGGAAGAACGGGCGCAAGCCAAAGCGGGGCGCCGCATGATCGAGCTTCGCAACAAGCGCGTACTGGTGGTGGGCCTGGCACGGTCGGGACGTGCGGTGGCGCACCGGTTGAGCCGTGAGGGGGCGGTGGTCACGATCACGGACTCGCGTCCGCCGTCGTCTTTCGGTTTCGGCCTCAAGGAACTGATGGCGCAGAAGATGGGCCTCGAACTGGGCGTTCATCGCGAGGAAACATTTCTAAACCAGGACCTGATAGTAGTCAGCCCTGGCGTGCCGTGGGACATCCCGCAGCTCGAAGCGGCGCGGCGGCGGCGGGTGATGGCCGTACCCGAAATTGAAGTCGCGAGCTGGTTCTTCCATGGGACGCTCGCCGGAATCACCGGCACAAACGGCAAGACCACCACCACCACTCTGCTGGGCAAGATGCTTGAGGCGTCCGGGTTCTCGTCTCTGGTGGCGGGGAACATCGGTGTGCCACTCATTTCCGCGGTGGAGCTTTTTTCGCCGGAGTCGATCATGGTGGCGGAACTCTCGAGCTTCCAACTCGAAGCCATCCAGAGCTTCCGGCCCCACGTCGCGGTATTGCTGAACATCACGGCCAATCACCTGGATCGTCATCATACGTTTGACGCCTATGTGGCTGCCAAGGCGCAACTCTTCCGCAATCAAGAGGCGACGGATTATGCCATCTTGAATGCGGATGACCCCGTGGTGATGAGCCTGGCGCCGGCCATCGCCAGCCAGAAGGTTTTCTTTAGCATGGAGCAGGAGTTGCCCGAAGGGGTATCACTCTCGCGCGGCCGGATTATCTACCGCGTGAGCCACTTGGAGCGCGTTCTCTTTGAAGAGCAGGAAATCAAGCTGCGCGGCAAATTTAACACGCAAAATGTGATGGCAGCGGCCGCCGCGGCTTGCACGCTGGGAGCAGATTTCAAGGCCATCCGCGACGTCGCGCGCGAGTTTAGCGGCGTCGAGCACCGGCTGGAGTATGTCGCCTCCGTTCGCGGCGTCTCGTTCTATAACGATTCCAAGGCGACGAGCGTCGATGCAGCCGCGAAGGCGCTCTCCACGTTTGATCGGGGAGTGCACCTTATCCTCGGCGGCAAGGACAAGGGCGCACCCTACGCTCCGCTGAAGACACTGATCGAAGGGCGGCTGAAGTTCATTTATCTAATTGGTTCGGCGGCCGAGAAAATCGCCGCCGAGCTTGACGGCGCGAACTTGATTGCTGCCGGCGACTTGAACACGGCGGTCCGGAAGGCCTTTGCGCGGGCCATTGCCGGCGACGTGGTGCTGCTTTCTCCGGCTTGCTCAAGCTACGATCAATTTGAGGATTTTGAGGCTCGCGGGCGGATGTTCAAGGAGATTGTCCAGCGCTTGGGTCAGGCGGCAATCCCTGAAGCTCTCTCGCCACCCAAAACGAAGACTCCTCCTGGGCCCAGGCCCGCTGCTGAAACCGCAGCGGACGTTGCTGGGCCGCCAACAGCAGGGCTGGCCACTTCTTATTATTCGCATCATTCTCAGCCCACTCAACCCGCTCAGCGTACTCAACTGGAGGCCGAACCGGTTTCCCCCCGGGAGAATGTCAATCCGACTAAAGAGATCCTTACGACGCCTCCAATCGAGGCTCCAGTGGAGCCCCCAATGGAGCCGGTTTACGTCTACGAAGTGAGCGGCGAGGAGATGGCTCCCGCCGCAACGGCTGTAACGGCAGCAACGGCCGTAACAGATGGACCCCGGCTGGATTCGCCCGATGAACCCGCCGAAGCTGCTCCGCTGATTGAGGAGGAGGAACCCGTCTCGCCTTACGAAGTTATAGTCGTAGACGAAAAGAAAACCAAAGGCGAAAACACCTCGAGTCTCACTGAGGCGGCAAAGGAATCCTCCGGCGCGCCATCCGGAAGTCGCGCCGTACCAACCGGCAAGCTGGTGGGCACGCAGGCGGATCTTTTCTCCCGAGATCAGCCGGAAAAGCCTTTTGACAAGGGGAAGTGAGCTGGCATGGCCCGAAAGCTCGAAACGGACGTTTACTTGTTGGGCGCCGTTGTGGCGCTCGTGGTGTTCGGCGTGGCGATGGTCTTCAGCGCTTCGGCTGTACTGGCCGCCCAACAATATGGTTCAAGTTTTCACTTTGTTATCCGTCAGTCCCTCTACGCCGTGCTGGGGCTCGCGGCCATGTGGATGCTGATGAACTTTGACTACCGCCGCCTGCGCGATCCGCGGCTGATCTTCCCCGCGCTGGCGGTGATATTGATCTTATTGATGGCGGTCTTCCTGATGCCGGTCCGCCATGATACGCATCGGTGGTTTTTTGGCGGCCCGCTCAGCTTTCAGCCGTCCGAACTGGCAAAGATTCTTCTGGTGGTGTTCTTTGCTTATTTTCTGGACCTCCGCCGCAACGCGGTGAATGACTTCCGCCACACGTTATTGCCGCTGGGGTTGATTATGGGCCTCGTGGTGGCGCTTATTCTGAAGGAGCCGGACCTCGGAACGTCGCTCGCCATCGTGCTTATTGCCGCGGCCATGCTCTTCGCCGCTGGCCTTCATTTGCGGTACTTTGCGGGCGCCGGTCTTGCGGCCATCCCGCTGCTCTACGTGGTCATATCCCACGCCACGTACCGGATGAACAGGCTCATCGGCTTCCTGCACCCGGATAACGACCCGCTCGGCAAAGGGTTCCAAATGCTGCAATCGCTGATTGCCGTCGGCTCGGGCGGCATCACGGGGATGGGCCTCGGGGAAGGGCATCAGAAGCTCTTTTTTCTGCCCGAGCCGCAGACGGACTTTATCTATGCCGTGATCAGCGAGGAATGGGGTTTCATCGGAGCGGTGTGCGTGCTGGCTGTTTTTGCCGTGATCCTCTGGAGGGGATTCAGGACGGCGGCTTATGCGCCCGACGGCTTCGGAAGGCTGCTGGCCATCGGGCTGACGGTTCTGCTGGTGGGCCAGGCGCTGGTGAACATGAGCGTTGTCATTGGGCTTCTGCCAACCAAGGGAATTCCGCTTCCGTTTGTTAGTTATGGCGGATCGTCGCTGGTGATGAATCTGGTGGCCGCCGGGATTCTACTCAATATCTCCCGGCACGCCAGCAGCCGAAGTGTGTTCTGAAGAGAACAGCAGTATTCCTGTCAGGGCACGGCTTCAGCCGTGCCGCCAAAGCCCTCACCCACCGCTTCGCGGTTCTCCCTCTCCCGAAGGGAGAGGGGATGGGGCGGAGAGAGGTTGCGTTTTCGGCATGGCTAAAGCCATGCCCTGACGTGTGCGCTCTACGCGGACAGCAAACGATGACGTACCCGGCTGAGGGTCAGGCAAACGGCGGAAGCCGACCCGCTCCACTACGCGTCCTGATGGCGGCGGGTGGGACTGGAGGGCACATTTTTCCGGCCCTGGCGGTGGCTGCTGCGCTTCAATCGCGGTGGAAGGCGAGTGAGGATTCGGAAGACGCGTGCGTGCCCGGCTGCATTGAGTTTGTGGGCGCGGGCCGTGAGATCGAGCGCCGCGTGATTCCCGCGGCGGGTTTCACCTTGCACACCGTGGCGGCGGCGGGCCTCAAGGGAATTGGCGGATGGCGCAAGCTGCGAAATCTGATGGTTCTACCACGCAGTTTCTGGGAGACGGGAAAGCTTCTGCGGAGCTTCCGTCCGCATGTCGTGGTGGGGGTGGGCGGCTACGTTGCGGGGCCGGTGATGCTGGAGGCGGCGTTGTGGGGCACGCCTTCACTTTTAATTGAGCCCAACGCCGCGCCGGGATTTACCAACCGTGCGCTCGCGCGCTTCATCCGCGTGGCGGCGCTCGGATTCAAGGAGGCGGCGCCCATTTATGGCTCGAAGGCTCGCGTGACTGGTCATCCCGTGCGGGCAGCGTTCAATAGCGTCACCCCGAAGCTACACGCGCCGCCTTACACGATCCTCATTCTCGGCGGCAGCCAGGGCTCCGTAGCTATCAATAGCGCGGTGACGGGTGCGTTACCGTTTTTTGCCGCGCCAGCGGACCGCTTCCGAATCGTGCATCAAACGGGCGAGCGCGATGCTGCGCGCGTGCTTGGCGCGTATCGC
This sequence comes from Terriglobia bacterium, assembly GCA_050745285.1. GTDB lineage: Bacteria > Acidobacteriota > Terriglobia > UBA7540 > UBA7540 > RH2-MAG17b. The sequence goes on along the minus strand of JBOGJX010000290.1, from coordinate 6,294 downwards.
GCTGCGGGTTTCACGGGCGACGTGCGTGCTTTTATTGATGATGTTCCACAAGCGTTCGAGAAAGCGGACTTGGTGATTTGCCGGGCCGGCGCCTCGACCGTAGCCGAGTTGGCCGCGGCGGGGAAAGCATCCCTGTTGATTCCTTTTCCCGATGCGGCGGATAACCATCAGCTCTCGAACGCGCGGGTGCTCGAGCGCGCGGGCGGCGCGCGGGCGCTCGAGCAGCGAGATCTGACGCCTCGTAAGCTTTTCGAGGAGGCGTCCGCCCTGTGCAATCCCGCAACGCTCTCCGCCATGGATCTGGCGGCGCGCACGTTGGCGCACCCGGATGCTGCGGCGCGCATCGCGGATTTGATTGAAGACTTGGCGGCGCGGGATTTATAGCGGCCGGCGCTGGAGAGAAAAAAACGCAGAGTTTCAAAAGCAAAACTCTGTGCTACTTCGGCGGCCGGGGCCACCGCCGACACCAAGCACCTGACACCTGCTTTCTATGCTCGGTAAAATTCGCAACATCCATTTCGTGGGTATCGGCGGCATCGGCATGAGCGGCATTGCCGAATTGTTGTTGAACATGGGGTTTACAATTTCCGGGTCGGACCTGAAGGAGACGCCGGTCACCCGTCGCTTGGCAGGACTGGGCGCAAGGGTCGTCGCTGGCCACACGGCGGAGAATATTCAGGGAGCGCAGGTGGTGGTCACGTCGTCTGCGGTTTCCGAGGCCAACCCTGAGGTGGCGGAGGCGCGGCGCCTGGAAATTCCCGTTATTCCACGCGCCGAGATGCTGGCGGAGTTGATGCGTCTGAAGTTCAGCGTGGCGATTGCCGGCTCGCACGGCAAGACAACCGTAACGTCCATGATCGCCGTCATGCTCACCGAGGCGGGCCTGGACCCTACGGCTGTTATCGGAGGCCGGCTGGACGTTTTCGGCTCAAGCGCCCGGCTTGGCAAGGGGGATCTGATGGTGGCGGAGGCGGATGAAAGCGACCGCTCATTCCTGCTTCTTCTGCCCTCAATCGCCGTGGTCACCAACATCGACCGCGAGCATCTCGATCACTATCGTGACCTTGAGGAAATCAAGGACGCGTTTGTTTCCTTCATGAATAAAACGCCGTTTTACGGGGCCGTCATCGCCTGCTCTGACCCGCCCTGGCGGGAAACGCTCGAAGCGATCCGGCCCCGGTTGCGGCGGCGGCTCATAACCTATGGCACGGAACATGAGGCGGCGATTATGGGGGCGGAGATCGAGTGCCACGGGGCAGGATCTGCCTTCCGCGTGTATGAATCCGGCAAACATCTTGCCGATTTGAGACTGGCTGTCCCCGGCCGGCACAATGTCCAGAACGCGCTAGCCGCGGTGGGCGTGGGTCTGGAGCTGGGTCTGACGGCGGCCCAAATCCGGCACGGCCTCGCCCGCTTCCACGGCGCAGACCGCCGCTTCCAGGTGAAGGCCGAGACGGATGGCATCACGATTGTCGACGATTACGGCCACCACCCCGCGGAAATTCGCGCCACGCTGGATGCGGCGCGATCCCGCGGCGCTATGCGCATCTGGGCCATCTTTCAGCCGCACCGTTATTCGCGCACCCGTTTTTTGATGGATGATTTTGCCCGCGCCTTCGAGGGCTGCGAGCGCGTCTACGTGCTAGATATCTACGCGGCAAGCGAAGAGCCAATTCCGGGCATTACTTCGGAGCGTCTGGTCGAGCGAATGCGCGAGTTGGGATGTGCCGGCGCGCGCTACGCTCCTTCTGAGGATGCCGTTCTCCGTGATGTTCTGGCGGAGGCGGAGCCGGAGTTGATGATCCTCACCATCGGCGCCGGCAGCGTGTGGAAGCTCGGAGAGGCCCTGGCCGAGGGTTTGATGGTTCTACGGCCTTCGCGGTAGCCACGGCACGGTTTGTGTGCCGTGGGTTTTTGCAAGCCCACGGCACGCTAATCTTGCCGCGGCTACCACTTTCCTGGATTGGGACAAAGCCCGCGTCACGCAAACCGTGCCGTGGCTACCACGCTGATGGGTGGCGCGGGACGCGGCATGAGGAAGCTGTGATGTCTCTCGAGCAAATTCCGCTGCCTGACGACCTCCTTGTTGAGGAGCCAAATCCGTATCGCCGCCGGCAAAGGGTGATCGGAATCCGGCGCGCGGGCGCCGGGGCAGCGGCTCGCATTGCGAAGAGGGTTGGTCTCGGGGTAGTGCTCCCACTGGCCCTGCTGTTTGGGTTGCGCTGGACCGTCCGCGGCGTGATCGCTTCTCCGCTTATGGTATTTCAGCCAGTTCAGGATGTGCGGCTCGCGGGCAACCGGGTGGTTTCGCTCGACGACGTGCTTAACGCCATGGGATTGGGTAGCGCTCGGGAGAGCCTCGCTGTCAGCATTTTTCAAATCAACCTGGCCGGCCTCCGCAGGCGGGTGGAGTCGCTTCCGTGGGTTGAGTCGGCGACGGTGACGCGCGTTTTTCCAAGCCGGCTGCTGGTGACGATCGTCGAGCGCACGCCGATTGCCTATGCCAACGTGGGAGGCCGCGTGGAGTTGGTGGATAAGGATGGAGTGTTCCTGCGTATGCGGCAGCGAGACGACCTGGGTTTCCCCGTCCTTTATGGCCTGGACGCGGCGGGCGGCCCCGAGCAGCGGACGGCGAGGCTCGCGCCTTACGAGCAGTTTATGGCGGAGACGAAGGACGTTGTGCCTGGCTCGGGATGGAGTGTTTCTGAGGCGGATCTGAGTAATCCGGATGATCTTCGCCTCCTCCTGGTCGAGGGCCGCACCACGGTGCTCGCGCATTTCGGGAACCAGGATTATCGGCAGCGCTTCAAGACGTTTGCCGCCGTGGCGCCAAAGGTGCTGGCCAACAACCCGCAGATTGACTCCATGGATTTGCGCTTTCACGGCGAAGTCGTGGTAGACCCGGTGGCAAGAACACCTGCCCGGAGCAGCAGCGATCAGAAGTGATCCTCGGGTCCTGAGCGTAGCGGCGGCCTGCGCGGAGAAAAGCCGCAGAGTTTCAAAAGCAAAACTCTGCGCTACTTCGGCGGGTTTTGTCGAGGGTTGACGGATCGCACTCGCCAGCGGACTATGGAAAATGGGTGAGCGGCCGTGCCATTCTTTAGCGCCCTTCCACAATTTGTCCAAACGATTCATGGCAGGATTTGAATGGCAAGTCAGGATATCTACATCGTTGCGCTGGATCTGGGCAGCACGAAGACGTGTGCCTTGGTGTGTGAGCCGGTGGAGAACGGACGCCTGCGCGTGGCTGGCTTCGGCAGCGCCGAATCCCGTGGGTGGCGGCGCGGCGTGATCGTTAATCTGGATTCGGCCCATCTCTCGATCAAGAAGGCCGTCGAGGCAGCCGAGGACGCGGCGGGAGTTCCGGTTGATAACGCTTATGTCGGCGTGGGCGGCCCGCACATCCGCGGTGTGAACTCGCGCGGCGGGTTGACGCTGACGAAGCCATCTCATGCGGCGCGCCAGGTGACCCACGAAGACGTCCGCAGGGTGTTTGAGGCGGCTCAGGCGGTGAGCCTGCCAGCGGACCGCGAGGTCGTTTTCGCTGAGCGCCAGGAATATCTGCTCGACGCGCAGAACGGCATTCGCAACCCGGTGGGCATGGTGGGATCACGGTTAGAAGTGGATGTTCACCTGGTCACGGCCTCGGTCCTTGCCCATGAGAATGTGGTTCTCGCCGTGAACCGGAGCGGCGTGAAGGTGAATGCCACTGTCTTTGAGGCGCTGGCCGCGGGAGAGGCTTGCCTCACGCCGGATGAGCGCGAGCTGGGCGTGGCTCTCGTCGATATAGGCGGCGGAAACGCTAACTTTGCCATTTATCATGAAGGCTGCCTCCGCTATAGCGGCGTGATTCCCGTCGGAGGAGACCATTTTACCAATGATATTGCGGTGGGCCTGCGCACGCCTATCCCCGAGGCCGAGAAGATCAAGGTTGAGTGGGGGCAGCGTGACCCTTCACAGACGGAGGATAAACCGATTGAAGTGGCTTGCGTCGGTGAGCGCCCCTCAAGGACGGTGAGCTATTCCATGGTGGGAGAAATTATCGAGCCAAGGGCGCAGGAGCTGATCGAGCTTACCGCCAACGAGATTGAGCACTCCGGGTTGCATCAACAACTGGGTGGCGGAATCGTATTGACCGGCGGCGGCGGCAAGCTCGGCGGCCTCGTCAGCATGGCAGAGCAGGCGCTGGACCTTCCGGCCCGCATCGGCGTACCGTATGGGTTGGAGCAAATGGGCGATGTGCTTCCCGACGCGGCCTATAGCACCGTCGCCGGCCTTGCCATTCACGGCCACCACCTTCGCCTCCTGCGGGATTCGCGCGTACCCGGAGTTACCAGCAAGCTTTGGGGAATTTTCCGGGGGCGAGGATAGAAGATTAGGTATCAGGTGTCAGGAAAAAACGCCCGTTGCTTGTTGTCGGCGGTAAATGGCACGCCTTCTGTGGTCACGAGCCCAGGCAACCGATGGGGATAGAACTAAATCCTGCTTGGCAGACGCCGGCTGACAACGAACTACTGACAACGGGCAACCAACGGCCTTCTTCTGACACCTGACACCTGGCGCCTGATACCTGCTTTTTGAAAGGAGCACTATGATTGCGGAGAATGGCAACGGCGAATTGCGGGTAAATTTCTCGGACGAATTGCGGCGCGGCGCGAAGATCAAGGTCATCGGCGTGGGCGGCGGCGGGGGTAACGCGGTGAATCGCATGATTGACGCCGAGGTGGAGGGTATCGAGTTCTGCGTGGCCAATACAGATCTCCAGGCCCTGAGCGTGTCCAAAGCTCCGGTCAAGATACAGCTCGGCGCCAAGCTAACCAAAGGGCTTGGGGCGGGGGCGAATCCGGAAATCGGCCGTCAAGCAGCGATGGAGGATACGGAAAAGATTCTTGACGTTCTCAACGGCGCAGACATGGTGTTCATCACCACCGGGCTCGGCGGCGGCACGGGGACCGGGGGCGCCCCCATCGTGGCGGGTCTCGCGCGCGAGCTGGGTGCTCTTACCGTGGCCGTGGTCACCAAGCCTTTTGCTTTCGAGGGCAAACGCCGCATGACCCAGGCCGAGCAAGGGCTGGGGGAGTTGGGCGACGCTGTGGATACAGTTATCTGCATTCCCAACGAGCGGCTCATGCAGTTTGTCGACAAAGAGACGAGCTTTTTTGGAGCGTTTCGCATTGCCGATGATATCCTCCGGCAAGGCGTGCAGGGCATTTCCGATATCATCACCATCACGGGCATTATCAACCGCGACTTCGCGGACATTAAGACCATTATGCAGGGTATGGGCTACGCCGTGATGGGCACGTCGGTGGCGAGCGGCGAAAACCGCGCCGTGGAGGCCACCAACCGCGCCATCTCAAGCCCGCTGCTCGAGGACGCTTCGATCAACGGCGCGCAGGGCATTCTGCTGAATATCACCGGCTCGAGCAAGCTCACCTTGCACGAGGTCCACGCGGCATCGACCATCGTTCAGCAGGCCGCGGCGGAAAACGCCAATATTATTTTCGGCGCGGTGCATGACGAGTCCATGGGGGACGAAGTGAAGGTCACGGTGATCGCCACCGGCATTAAGAACGAAAGGATCGGGGCTTTGCCCCGCGCAGGCGCTGCGGCGGCGCGCTCGGCCCAATCAGCGGCAAGAGCGGCGTCCTTCAGGAGCGATAAGCTGCCGATTGAGGCGGCCACGGTAGAGCTCACGGCGGAAATTCCCGGCAACGATTTTGAAGTGCCGGCCTTCATGCGGCGCAAGAAGGCGGAGATGAAATAGCCTGTGTCCGCGCCAAGTCTGGTCCCGGTTCGCGATACCGTGCTGGCCGCCATGCGCGAGCAGGCTCGCCTGCATCTTCCCGAGGAGTGCTGCGGCCTCCTCGCCGGAAAATCCGAAGTAGTGGCAGAGCTTATTCCCGCCTCGAACGTCCTGGCCTCGCCGCGCGCGTATTCCATCGACCCGGCAGAGTTGATTTCCGCCTTTCGCGCCATGCGCGAGCGCGGATTCCGCCATCTCGGCATTTATCACTCCCATCCCACCGGTGCGAATTTCCCTTCGCCACGCGACGTGGAAATGGCTTTCTATCCGGCTTGCGCCTATTTTATCGTTTCACTCAGGGTTGCACTCGACCGTCAAATCCGCGCCTTCACGATTCAGAACGGCCGGATCACGGAGCTTGGCATCGAGTCCATTGCGGGCTGAAGAGTCCGTGCGGCAACTGCGGCTTTGCCGCTCGCTGTCCGGAATGGCTATGCCATTCCGGAGGCCAGCAACCTAACCCGGATTATTCATGAAACGATTGGCAC
>JBOGJX010000289.1:0-6610 GCA_050745285.1 Terriglobia bacterium | reverse complement strand
GGTGAAAGTCATTCCCGCGCAAGCGGGAATCCATCGACAAGAGTGGTTATCCACAAGTAGATTCCCGCTTGCGCGGGAATGACGGCGCAATGGACGCCCAGACGGGCACCGAAAAACGCTGGTCTGCGCTATGCAGCCCGCGTCGCGATCTCGGCGTTCACAGCGGCGCCGATGATTCCAGTTTCGAAATCCGTGGCGATCGTCTCAAACTGGCTGCCTTGAAGAGGACTCATCTTCACCATCTCGTGCAGGTTGATATCGAGCCGTGCCACCTCGATAAACCGGGCGTTCGGCCCGGTGATAAAAAACTTGCCCGGACCCTCCATCACGATGCTGGTGGCTGTGGCCGCGGCCAGGGCCCGGTGCCAGAGCTTCACAAAGTCCCCGCAGCGTTTGTCGCCGATCTTGGCATTGGCAAAAACTTCCTCGGGCTCCAAGTCGAGGAAGCGCAGCCGCATGGCGCGCACGCCCATGATGCCTTCCAGATGCCCGCGTCCCCCGCAAGCGCAAAACCTCTCCCGGGGGTCAAGCGTCACCACCGTGTGCCCACCCTCCCACACTCCATCGGTCCACGGATAGCGCCCGTATCCCACACCATGCCCCAGATACCAGACCCTCGTGAGCTTCTCGAGACAACCCTGTGTGGCCGCAAGCCCCGACGCGATGACGTCCGTATCGTTGAAAACCCGGACTGGGACAGGAGTCCCCCCGCGCTGCAACGCCGCGCTAAGCGCCTCTTGCAGCCGCAGACCCTTGATCTGCGGTAAATTCGGCGACTCAAGCACCACTCCATCATGAACAATGCCAGGAAGGGCGACGCCCACGGAGTCAATGGCCGCGCCCTCGCGCGCCAGCTCAATCTGGCGGAGGATGCGCTCAACGATGTTTTCAGCCGGCATTCCGTCGAGCACGTGGGAAACACCGCCGGATTCGGGATAGAAGCATACCGGTCCGCTCATGCGGCCGTCTTGCACCTGACCGGCGGCGATCTGATGTGATGCCAGCACGCCGATTATTCGTCCCATGATTCAACCTCGTTTGCGCGCTTCAAGTGAGCAATCAGCAATCAGCAAGCTTGCGTTTGAGCTGAACGCTGCCGGCGGATCGTTTTCCAACTCAGATTCCTCGCCCGGCAGGCCGTAGCTCATAAATTGGCCAGCTTATTGAGGCCGTTGAACGCCGCCGACTTATAACATTCGGCCAGGGTCGGATAGTTGAATACGACGTCCACGAAGTAGTCCACCGTACCCTTCAGGACAAAGACCGCCTGCCCGATGTGCAGTAGCTCGGACGCTCCGTCGCCGATAATGTGAACTCCAAGCAACTCTCGCGTCTCACGGTGGAAAATAATCTTCAGCCGGCCGGTCGTATCACCCCGGATCTGCCCGCGCGCGATTTCGCGGTAATAGGCGATACCTACTTCGTAGGGAGCGTCCTCGTTGGTAAGCTGCTCTTCGGTCTTGCCAATAAAGGAAATTTCCGGAATGGAATAAATGCCATAGGGATAGTTCGCCGGGTTCGAATGGACCGGCAGGCCGAGCGCGCGCGACGCCGCAATGCGCCCCTGTTCCATCGAAACTGATGCGAGGCTGGGGAAGCCGATCACATCGCCCACAGCAAAAATGTGGTGTTGGGACGTCCGATAGTCGGCGTCAACCGGAATGCGTCCGCGCGAGTCCGGGACGATTCCCGCCGCCTCAAGGTTCATCTCCTCCACATTGCCGACGCGGCCAACCGCGTAGAGGAGCGCGTCGCCGGAAACTTTCTTATTGCTTTCCAGATTCGCTACCACCTTGCCGTCGGCGGTCTCTTCAACGCTCTCGACTTCCTCGCTTAACCGCATGATCACGCGGCGGTCCCGCAGGTGGTAAGAGAGCGCCTCCACGATCTCGGCGTCGGCAAACTCCAGCAGCCGCGGACGCTTCTCCACCAGGATCACGCGGACACCCAGCACGGCGAACATGCACGTGTACTCCACGCCGATCACGCCACCGCCTACCACGATGAGCGTTTTCGGCATGTCCACCATTTGCAGAATCTGGTCGCTGTTGACGATGTTCCGGTTGTTGAGGGAAACGCGGGGCGAGCTTGCGGGTTTTGTGCCCGTGGCGATAATGAAAAAATCAGCCGTATAGCTGGATGTTCCCTGCGCGCCATCCACGCGGACGGTTTTGGGATCGGCAAAGCTCGCTGTCCCGCTAATCAGGTCAATCCCGTTGCGGGAAAGCTGGGCCTCGGCCACGTCCACTTCTGTCTTGATCACGTGCTGAACGCGGAACGCCATGTCCGCCATGGTGATCTTGTCTTTTACCCGGTAGTTGGTACCGTAGATGCTCTGGTAATTGTAGCCGGAGAGATGCATCACGGCTTCACGCATCGTCTTGCTGGGGATGGTGCCCGTATTAACGCAAGAGCCGCCGATCATTTGCTGCTTCTCGATTAGCGCAACGTGCTTCCCGCTCTTCGCCGTCTGAATGGCGGCTCGCTGGCCCGCGGGTCCCGATCCAATCACGATGACGTCATAGTTTTGCATGCCATACCCTCGTGAGAGATGGTCTGCTTCCCCCGCCTTCGCCGCGGCGCTGTTGACGCGAAAGGCTGCTTGCCCTGCGCCCCAGGTCTGTGGATGCGAACGGCGGCTTTGCCGCTTGCTGATTCGTAGGGGCGCTGCTTGCTGCGCCCACTGGTTTTGGGCGCTGCTTGCTGCGCCCCTACGAATCAGGTCCTCGCCGGACTGCCCACCTAAGCTGGACAGTCCCACGGCAAGCCCTGCTTATACAAAAGCGGCGGCTGATCTTATCCTGTCAGATCGTCCTATTCGCTTACAAGTTTAATTCGCAGGCTTTACGGCGTAAAGATATAAAGCTTTTTGAGGAGAATTTTCGTCGAAGGGTCTTGAAAGGTCTGTAACATGCCGCAAAAGCTTCGTCCCTCGCGCGACTTCTAAGGGCCTTCAGCGACTTAGGGGTGGGCGCTAGCAATTGCGTCCCATGTCTGCGCGGCGATGACCGGCTGCGCCTCCTGCGCCCACGATCACGGGCAGTGGCGAGAAGAGAGTGCACTGGGTGAGGGCGCAGGGGAAGCAGTGCTTCCCATCAGCAGCGCCCCTACGGCCGCCGCCCCTCTGCTCTCTGCCTCTCGCCTTCCGCGAGTGGAGCGCGTGGGCCGCGCCTTACTCCGCCTCCAGAATCATTCGCGTCAGCATCTGGAAGTGATAGCCCATCACCGCGAGCGTCATGGCCGTGTCAAACTGTTTGCGATAGCGGACCGCCGCCTTCATCACGAATTTCCAATAGCTGGTCCGCGATTCGCTAAGCACGCCCTGCTTGACGAAGGACCGCGCCAGCGCGAGGTAGTCTGAGAATACGCGCGGACGATGGTTCGGATGTTTATAGCGCTCGAGGAAATGCAGCGCACGCTCGTAATAGGCTTCCGGCGTGTAGATGCGCTCGAGAATGTCCCGGTACCCCTGAATCAGTTTTTGCGCGTTCATCTTGGGGATAAAGTTGAGGCGCACGTCCATGTTATTGCCGTGGCCTTCATTCAGAATGCGCCCTTCCTTCGTGAGCCGCCGGAAAAGCTGAGTGCCGGGAAGCGCCAGCAGGATACCGACCATGGCAAGCGGAATGGCGCTTTCGCGGATAAACTCCACCTGGCGGTCAAAAATATCCTCCGGGTCGTTGTCGAAGCCCACAATGAAGCCGGCCATAACTTCCAACCCGTAATCCTGAATACGATGCACGCTTTCCACCAGGTTTTTGCGCGTGTTCTGCATCTTTTGCGCTTCCTTAAGGCTTTGCTCGACAGGAGTCTCAATACCTATAAAAACGCGCGTGAAGTTGGCATCCTTCATCATCTGCAGGAGCTGGATATCATCCGCAAGGTTAATTGAAGCTTCGGTGAAAAAGCTGAATGGTGTGTTGTGGCGCTGGTTCCAATCCGCCAGGACCGGCAGCAGCTCTTTCGCCTTCCTCTTGTTGCCAATGAAATTATCGTCCACCACGAAGACCGAACCCCGCCATTTGCGATCGCGAAGCTGGTCAAGCTCCGCCACAATCTGAGCGGGAGTTTTGGTGCGGGGAACCCGGCCGTAAATTTCGATGATGTCGCAGAACTCGCAATTGAAGGGACAGCCGCGCGAATATTGAATCGGCATCGCGCTGTAGTGCTTCGTATTGATCAAGCTGAGATCGGGAATGGGAGTCTTCGTCAGGCCCGGCAACTCAACGGCTTTGTAGGTTGGCTTCGGCGATCCGCTCTCCAGGTCAGCCACCAAGGCCGGCATCAGGTCTTCCGCTTCTCCGTAAACCACGCTATCGGCGTGCTGCGGCAGCTCGGAAACACTGTTGGTGATGGGCCCTCCCACCACCGTGCGCAACCCGCGCGCGCGGCATCGATCGAGAGTCTCGATCACTTCCTTCTTGTGCACGATCATGCCGCTCAGCATGGCTACGTCCGCCCATTTCAGGTCCGAGTCCTTCAGGTGGCGGATGTTCGTGTCCACGAGCCGCTTGGTCCAGTGCGGCGGCAGCATCGCGGCGATGGTAAGCAAACCCAGCGGCGGATAAGCGCATTTCTTGCCCTCGATAGGCAGGGCGTGCTTGAAGCTCCAGTAAGTGTCTGGAAACTCCGGGTAGATCATCAATACATTCATTCAATACTCCGTCGTCTGGTAGGTATGCTCAAGAATACACTTCCGTGTCGCCCGGTGACAACACAATTCTCAATTCCGCCAAGCTGCGGTAATTTGTAGTGTCTCAAATTGACCAGACAAACCGGCCTAGCGTAGAGTTTCGCATTTGCAACTCTGCGGCCCTTCACAGAAAGTAGCGGGCAAGCAATACGCACGCCACACGCCGACGCGCGCGGATCATGTGTTGGGTTCGCGGGAGGTAAAAAAATGAACTCGTACCGGCGTAGGCCTTCTACCTTCTGCCTTTGTCTTCTACGGCGCCCTCACGTTGTCCGGGGACAAAGGCGCAGGGGTTCAAAAGGCAAAACCCTGAGCTACTTCCGCCTGTGCCCTTCGGCTGTAATAATCGTGCCGGTCATCCGTCATGCCACAAGCATTATGGGTAAAAAGATTTCTCTTGACAATGTAAAACATATGATTTATACATATGCTTTAATCTATTGATTCATACAAACATTTAATGCAGTTGTTTTAATCTTATGCATAACACAGACCTCACCCACGAGCACGACACCCGGCAACGCTTATTGGACGCAGCAGGGCGTCTGTTTGCTGAGCGGGGCTTCAAGGAAGTATCGATACGCGAAATCTGCAACGAGGCAGGCGGGGCTAACGTAGCCGCGGTTAATTATCATTTCCGCGACAAAGCAGGGCTTTATCGGGAGCTCCTGGAGTTCATGGTGGCCAGATGGATAGCCAATCGGGAACAGCTAATCGAGACCCTACAGGAAAAACCTGTCGAGGAGAAACTCTACCTCTACCTTCGGTCATTCCTTGGGAATGTCCTGGGCGAGCGTGAGGATGAGAAGGATGTGTTGTTCGGAAGGATTCTTAGGCGGGAAATGGCAGAACCAACGCCGGAGTTCAAGGTTGTGGTTGAAAAGGGAATGCGGCCTAACTTCCAGCTCTTGGGGAAGATTATCGGCGAGGCGATGGGGCTCCCGCAGAAGGATCTCGCCGTGCTGAATTGCACGATGAGCACGATGGGGCAGTGCCTGGCTTACGAATCGGCCCGGCGAATGTCCCAATACTTCCTGCCACCCGAAGTGCGATTCACTCCAGAGGTCATCGACGGCATCGCCAGGCAAGTCTGGTTCTTTTCGCTGGCCGGAATCCGCGCCATGGCGCAACGCCACGCAGAGTGATGTAGCATTTTGATGTAGCGCAGAGTTTTGCTGTTAAAACTCTGCGGCTTTTCAGTAATGGCACTACCAGCGTTTCGTCTATTGTTTCCGGCCTTTCGTCATCTTCTACGGCCTTTCTTCCGGAACTCGTGGACGGCCAGGCGAGCGCCCATTTAGTCTACGTTTGTGGGACGACACATGTACACGGTGAGGTAGCCCCGGCACGAAGCTTGTGCCGTGGGCGGTTCGATCGGCAAAAACCCACGGCACGAAGTTTGTGCCATGAACCATTCGATTAATAAAAACCCACGGCACACAAGTCGTGCCGTGGCTACCCATCCAGGTGAAATTTGGCGCTCCGGTCGCACATCATGCCGGAAATAGAGGTGAGGTCTTGAGCTCGGTTCCTTTCAATGTCTTTTTGAGCGATGGTGAAGCGTTCGCCAATATCTATCGGGAATTCCACCCGCGCGTGCTGAGCCTGTGCCGTTACATTCTGGGATCGCACGAGGATGCGGAAGACGCATCGAGCGAAGTCTTCGCTCGCTTGCCGCGCGCGCTGAAAACCTATGACCGCTCGCTGCCCTTCCCTCGCTGGCTCACCAGCGTCGCCAGCCATTACTGCATTGACCTGCTGCGGCGGCGGAAATCGGAACTGCGCGTGCTTGCGCCGGTGAGCGCGGAGCCGGAGACTTACGCCTCGGCTAGTAGTACTATGTTAAGTAGTATCGTCGTAAATCCGGTCAAATTTAGTTCCGCAGCAGTGGCAGCATCCGTTCGATCTCACCAACCA
>JBOGJX010000288.1:0-5113 GCA_050745285.1 Terriglobia bacterium | reverse complement strand
ACGGATAGCTGAGCCACCCTGGAATTCCATTGCGGAAGTCCGTTTGAAAGGTCCACGGGGTAAATGAAGAAGCGCGTTTATTTCCCGGCGCAAGGTTCTGCGCGATGGCTGCCGGAAGCAATAACAGCGCTGCAAAAGTCATGATGAGAAGGCAGTAGTTGCGGGATTTCATCCGCTGGCCGGCGCCCCGTGACGCGGTATGATACGCGCAAAGAACAGTCTTTTGATCCATCGCAAAGTTCACACCTGTTCTTGAAGAGAATGCAGAGTGGAGGCGAGACGCTGCACCTTTTCGCAGCTTGTCAAGATGTCGTCGATGTCCCTGCGCGTTCCCAAGAAAGTGTTATGCTCCAGCCATATCCCCTCCCGGCAAATCCGTTCGCTTTCCGGCAGGAACAGCGAATCATAACCTTGTGGCATCCGCCAATCGCCGCAGTTGCAGGGTGGAAGACTGCTCTGTGAGAAAAGAGGATTGCGGTACAAAGGATAGGGGTATGTCCTCTTGGCCGGGATGCCCTCGGCTTGCAATGCGCGGAGAAATACATTGCGGGAGATCCCATCAAACTTTTTCTCATCGTAGCGCAAAGTGACCAGATAATAAGGTTGGTGCTCCGCCCGCGGGTCATCGTCAGAAACCGTCAACCCAGGGAAGGATCGTAACTGCTGGCGCAGGTAATTCACGTTTTGCGCGCGAAGCCGGGTCTGCGCGGGGAGCTTGCGGAGTTGGGCGCACAGGATCGCGGCCTGGAACCCTGTGAGCCGGTAATTGCTGCCCAGGGTAACGTGCTCGTACCATTCCCCTCCCTTGCGCCGCCCCTGGTTGCAGTAAGCCCATAGCTGTGCGGCCAAGTCCCGGTCATTTGTCACCATCACGCCACCCTCGCCGGACGTGGCGAGTTTGAATTCTTGAAAGCTGAACGTTCCTACCCTTCCAAAATTCCCCACGGGCACTCCCCTCCACATGGCGCCGTGGGCGTGGGCGGCGTCTTCGATGAGGTGGACGCCGCGACGCTCAGCGATCTCAGTGAGCGCGTCCATATCTGCTGGTAGCCCGCCGAAGTGGACTGCAATGATGGCCTTGGTGCGCGGCGTGATGGCGGCCTCAACGGCAGAGGGGGAAAGATTGAATGTTTGCGGATCGATATCAACGAAAACCGGCGCCCCGTGGCATAGAAGCACCGACGTGGCCGTGGCAACAAAAGTGAAGGGCGGGACGATTACCTCATCTCCACATTGAACCCCCAGCGCGTGAAGCGCGACCTCAAGCGCCACGGTTCCGTTGGCGCAGGAGATCGCGTGCCGCACGCGGTGCATCGCGGCGAACGCTGCCTCAAACTCCTCCACCTTTTCGTTGTAGCCGCCCCAAGATCCGCTGCGCAAAACTTCCAACAGAGCTTCCTCTTCTTCGGGGCCGTAAGCGGGCCAGGAGGGGAAAGGCGTGGTGCGGATAGGTCTGCCTCCCAGGAGTGCCAATTCCATCTCTATCGAGCCTCGCGCTGAAGCTGGCGGGATCCTATCGTATATCCTCGCAGCTTTGAAATTTGATCGCACGCCTCTTTGAGCGCGCTCGCCACCTCGCGATCCTTTCCAGGTTGCAGGCGGACGGCGGGAGCGGAGATGCTCAGGCCCGCCATCACATTGCCGGCCGTATCGAGAATCGGCGCCGCCAGGCACCGGATGCCGGGAGAATCCTCCTCGTTGTCCACACCATATCCTTGCGCGCGAGTCCGGCTGAGTTCCCGGTAGAATCTGGCGCGATCGTGAAGAGTGCGCGGGGTCAATGTCTGCATGGGCCGCTGTTTCAAAATGGCCTCCACTTCTGCCTTGGGAAGGCGTGAGAGCAGGCACTTCCCAAGGGCTGTCGAGTGGACGGGACCACGCATCCCCGCGTGCGCCGCCAAACGAAAGACCTGCGCGCTCTCCATCACGCGAATGTACAGGACCTCGCCGTTATCCAACACACCGAGGTTTACCGTTTCCTGGAACCGGCTCAAAAGCGCTGACATAAAAGGGCCCGCCTGCGCCGCCAGGTCCGATTCCGGCCGCAGAGCCCCAAGCAGGCTGCCGAGCCGTTCATTGATCGAATAGGTTCCTTGGGGTCCCTTTTCCACGTAACCCAACCGCTCAAGGGTGAACAAAATCCGGAACACCGAGCCCTTCACCAGCCGGGTGCGGACCGCAAGGTCCGCAAGGCGCACGTTCCGCTGGCCGCGGAAGGCTTCCAAAACAAGCATCGTCTTTTCAACGACCGCAATGTAATTGTTGGTGGGCACGTGAGCCTCTCGGGTGAAGTGAAGTAGTGTAACAGCGTTTCCCAGGCATGTACAGAACATTATCACTGCATTCTATGGAGCAGAATACATGTATACTCTGGCAATGTACCCTAAACAACCGCAAAATTTAGCTTGACAAACAGAAATCGTTGGAAAAGAATGAGTGCATTCCAAGAGACCATTCTATGTAATAGAATACACACTCCTGGCGATCATAAGGGAGGATTAAGTCATGAAGCAAGCAAGAAAGAAGATCGGGTGGGTGGGGATGTGCGTGGGATTCGTTCTCCTTGCCATGGCATGGCCGCTGCGCGGGCAGAGCGCGCGAGGCACCATTCTCGGCAACGTCCAGGATCCCTCAGGCGCAGCAATGCCGGGCGCCAAGATCACCCTGCGGAATTCCGGGACGAACATCACAAACACCTTTACAACCACAAGCGCGGGTGGCTTCGTGTTTGTGAACCTCATTCCCGGCACTTACGAATTGACGGTCTCCGCGCCAGGATTCAAGACGGCTGGGAGCAAGAACCTGATCCTGCAGGTGGATCAAACGTTACGCCAGAATTTTACCCTTAGCGTCGGGACGCTATCGCAGCAGGTCACCGTCTCTGCCAAGGGCCAGATGGTACAAGCGGATAATGCCACCATCGGTCAGGTGATCACTTCGCATCAATTGCACGCCCTGCCGATCAGCGGCCGCGACTTCACCAATCTGCTTCAGATCAACGCGGGCGTTACGCAGGCCTTGGGGGGCATTCAGAATAGCGTCTTTGACCTTCACGGCTTGAACACACAATTCAGCATGGTGAGCGTTGACGGGGCGCGGCCTGCCTCGATCAGCTATATTATTGACGGCTTCACGGATACCGATTTCTTTTTCACCAAACCCATCAACGTGCCCCCTGCCGATGCGATTCAGGAGTTCAAACTCCAGAACGGCCTCTACTCCGCTCAATATGGTTTTGGGTCCGCCCAGGTCAACGTCGCCATCAGATCCGGGACGAATCAACTCCATGGGCTCGCGTATGACTTCCTGGAAAACTCGGCGTTCCAGCCAACCAATCCGGTTCAGGCCTATCTCAAATCCCTGAATCCCGGTGGGCGGTTCAGCCTCAATCCTCCCTTCCAGCAGAATCAGTTCGGTGGGCAACTGGGAGGTCCGCTGGTCATTCCTCATGTTTATAACGGGCGGGACCGGGCCTTCTGGTTTGTCAGCTACGAAGGTGGACGTCTTCACCAGACAGGTGGTTTGGGGGGATACCAGGTTCCAACAACCAAGGAGCATCAAGGCGACTTTTCCGACTGGCCGTATCCCATCTACAATCCCGCCACAACTGGTTCCGTCCCCGCGATGCCAGGGAACCCGTCCGGGCGGGTGGCTTTTCCTAACAATCAGCTCCCGAGTTCTATGTTCAATTCCATCGGCACCAAACTTTTGAGCTACTTCCCTACGCCCAATTTCTCCTGTGCCATGCCATGCTCGAATTTTTTGGGAAATGTCAGCACGCGAACCACCACGGACGTCGTCACCGGCCGGTTTGACTATAATCCCAGCAGCAGGGACCAGATCTCCTTCACGGCCAATGGAGGGCGCGACCTCGCACCGGGAGAGGGCACGTCGTTGCTGCCAGCCAGCAGTCAGAATGTGACAAACTACGCTTACCTGTACGGGCTCCGGTACCAGCGCGCTTTCAGCCCTAACACGGTGGCCGCCTTCCATCTAGGTTACACTCGTGAAAACTTCCACGAAGGTTCGGTCACCGCGTTCGGACCAAACCTCTCCGCCAAGCTCGGCTTCAATAACCTCCCGAACATTCCTGCGTTTTACAGCCTACCGGTCGTCTCTTTCGGCGATGACTACTCGGGCATCGGAACATCAAATAACGGTTACAGCCAGATTGACAACCTCTTCCAGTATTCAGGAAACCTGACACACGTCCACGGAGCCCACACCATCAATTTTGGCGCTGACGTCCGCAGGGTGCAATTGTGGGACGTTGATGGATTTGTGGTCAACGGTTCCCTTGGCTTCACGGGCGCCTACACCGCCTCTGACCCTATCGCCGGGGCGTCCGGCAAGCCGGGTCCGACGGCCGGCAACAGCTTTGCGGACCTTATCCTGGGCGACCCACTCCGCGTTGGCGCTCCTGCGCCTCTGGGGACAGATCAATACTTCGTGCGCGGGACACAATGGGGATTTTACTTCCAGGACGATTATCACGTGACGCCTCATGTCACCCTCAATCTGGGTTTGCGATATGAGATCCCCGCAACCTTCCACTCCATTACCAACAGCGGGTCGATTATCAATCTGAATAATCCCCCGGGCGGAGGCCTAATCTGGGCGGACAAAGCCTTCGTTCAGAAATACGCTAATCCCTCCGTCGCTTCCACGTACTTCCAGTGCTGTGTGACCAACAAGCTTGTTCCAGGAAGAAAGAACAATTTCCTCCCACGCATCGGCTTCGCCTGGCGGCCTTTTACCAGCAATCGCTTTGTGGTGCGCGGCGGCTTTGGCATGTATAGCGGCGTCTACATGCGCTTTTACGATGGAACCAATTATGACGAGAACTCGCTCTTCCCAGTCCAGGCCAATCCTAACTATCCGGTCGCCTCCGGGAGTGAAACGGTATCGCCTTTGAACTTGAGCACCCTCTGGCTGCCACCCCAAATTATCAGCCCCTTCACGAGCTTCCCTGCGAATTGGCAATTTGGAGTCCAGACAGAATGGCCACCCAACAAAAATCCCTACGATGAACAGTGGAGCCTGGATACGCAGTACGCCTTGTCCCAGAACCTCCTTTTGGATGTTGGCTACGTTGGGGGGCGCGGGTTGCATC
>JBOGJX010000287.1:0-11183 GCA_050745285.1 Terriglobia bacterium | reverse complement strand
CGCCACCCTCTCCCGGAGGGAGAGGGCTGGGCTTCCCCAGGGATTTTCTGATCCCCGCCCTCTCCCCTTGGGAGAGGGTGGACCAGAGGGCCGGGTGAGGGATTTACCCGCACAAACGCAATTTCGCATGACCGTACACACGATATGGGATTCGAACCTTTTCTCGGAAATCCGGCGGCCGTTTCAACCGTGCGCAAAATGCTCGCGGAGGGCGCGATGCCCGGCTCCTTGCTCTTCGCCGGCCCGGATGGCGTGGGTAAGGAGACGCTGGCCATGATGCTGGCCAAGGCGTTAAACTGCGAGCGCTTGATAGGGGATTTCTGCGCCCAGTGCCCGCATTGCCTGAAGGGGGAGGAGATGCTGAGCCTCTCCCGCCAAGACCTGTCGCGGCGCCGCGAGATGAAGGACGCCTCGCGCCGTGTGGATGGCTTGATCTACTTCGACATTCAGTTGATCGAGCCCATCACCCGCTATATCCTGATCGATCAAATCCGCCATCTGCGCAGCGTGGCCTATACGCGGCCTTTTGAGCTTGCGCGCCGCGTTTTTATCGTGGATCAGGCGCAGGCGATCCACTGGCAGGCCGTTGACCTTCTGCTCAAAGTGATGGAAGAGCCGCCACCCAGTACCACCATTATTCTGGTATGCCCCAATGCTCATGAACTTCGCCCAACCATCCGTTCCCGCTGCCATCACGTGCCGTTCCTGCCCGTTGACGATGCTCTAATTGAGGGCCTGCTGAGGGATGAAAGGCATATTCCTTCAGCGCAACTCCCGCTCGCCGTGCGCGTGGCCAGCGGAAGCATTGCCGCAGCGAAGGGTTTTGATCTGGCGGAGTTCCAGCGCCGTCGCAAACCTTGGATCGATTTTTTGAACGGCGTCACCTCAAAGCCCAGTCGTGCGATGGAGCCCCCTGACTGGAAGAACCTTTTTGATTCCACCAAGGCCCTCGCCGAGAACCGCAGCGATCTTGAAGGAGTCCTCAAGCTGGGATACTCGCTCCTCAGCGATATGCTACAGGTGCTCGAGAACCCGTCCGGGGGCCGCGTGGCGCATCTCGACCTTGAGGCCCGCCTCAAAGCCTGGGCCGCGAAGCTCAGGCTGGAGGGAATTGAACGGCTCAAGACCGGCCTCGATGACGCTCACCGTCTCGAAACCCGCAATGTGAATCAACAGCTTGGCTGGGAAGCTCTGGCCACGGAGCTGATTTCGCCATTGTAGGGGCGCCGGGGTGATGCCCTCAAGGAAGTTGTAGCCACGGCACGTAGTTTGTGCCGTGGGATCTTGGATGGATAAAGGCCCACGGCGCCCAGGTCGTGCCGTGGCTTGGGAAGCCGGCGATATTAAGAACGATCCCCCGTTGTCATGGCGCGATGATTCAAAGAACCTGTTGGAGGTTGGAATATTGAACGTCAAAGAGGCAGCGCGTGAAATGCCCGGCGCGCTCAAGGCCGTGACCGCGGAGCGACCCAACTACAGCAAGTCGATCCATCAGGCGCGATGGGCAGAAGGACCGGTCTTCATCATCGGCCAGGGTACCGCCGTGCACGCGGCCTGCGCCGCTGCGCAAGCTTTTGAATATCTTCTCGGATGGCCCGCGATGGCGCGCGAGGCATCCGGATTCCTGAATCATTCGCTCGCTGTGCTGCGTCCTCGCGCCGCACTGATTGCCGTCTCGACAAGCGGGGAAGATGAGGATCTTGTTGAAGTAGTGCAGCAAGCCAGCCGCCGGGGAGCGAGCGCCCTGGCGCTTACGGCCAACCCGGAAAGCCGCCTCGCTCAAACCGCTCGCGCCATTCTCCCTCTGCCCGGTGTCCCGAGCGGCCTCGCCCCTCTTGTGGGCCCGCTCGTGGAACAGATGGCGCTCTTTGAAATCGCTGCCGTGGCAGCGAGGATATTTAACCCGCGAAATCCGCACGTCGAAGCTCTCGAGACTGAATTTGAGAAGTTGCCGGAGCGCATCCCGTGGATGCGAATTCACCTGATCGACCCTATTCGCTCCTGCGCTTTGCAACTTAAGGGAAGCCGCCGCCTTCTGCTTGTGGGAGGAAACTTCTACTATCCCGTGGCAACGCAGGCCGTCGCGCTCGCCCGCCTGGTCACGCCACGGATCATTGAGGCTGTGGAGATCGAGAGCGCGGCGGAGTTTCATCCGGCGGTCTTGGGCGCCGCGGATGCTTTTCTTCTGCTTTCGAGTTCGCGCTGCCGAGGGAAAAAAGCGGTGCATGCGCTGGCCACGAAGCTAAAGAAAAGTGCGGCCAAGGTGCTCGCCGTCACGGACGGAAACGATCACGACCTTATCAACCATTCTGAATTCTCCGTGCTGATGCCTGACCTTCCTGAGGTTTCCGGCTCTCTGCTTACCATGGTATTTCTGCAGTGGCTGATCCTCGAATGCGCTGCTACAAAAGGGGTGTAGGGGTCGCCAGAGAATAAGTCGTACAGCCACGCGACCAGGGTGGCGCACAGGCCGCGCTTTCTGCGGTGTGTGCGGAAATACGAATCGCAGACAGGGCAAACCGCGTCGCGCCTGCGCCGCCCGTGCCGGTGAGATCGCTGCCACTTTTTCCGAATGCTGCGACGCCCTCTAACTTATTAGAAACACTTAATTTACGCTCCGTAGTACCTCAAAGGTTATTATTGCAATTATCTACAACTTCTGCTCAAATACCCTTATGCAAATCGGGCAGCGGCTACGCATGCTGCGCGAAGCCAAGGGGCTGTCGCAAGGCGACATCGAGCGGCGATCCGGGTTGCTTCGCTCCTATATATCGCGCGTTGAGGGCGGTTACACCGCTCCCTCGCTGATCACGCTCGAAAAGTTCGCCAAGGCCCTCGATGTTGAGTCCTACCAGCTTCTCTACAACGATCATAATAGACGGCCCACGTCTGCCCCGACCGAGAGTCTGACCACCATGTCCAAGCCGCTGCGGAGGTTGATCAAGTTCTACGAAGGCATGTCGAGCGGCCACCGCCGCCTACTATTGAGCCTCGCCGCCAAGCTTTCGAAGAGCAACTGACTAACCTGCATTCTTCATGAACATTCCAGGAAATGCGAAAGGGCACGGTTTCAACCGTGCCGTTAAAGGCGCTTCCCGATATCCCCTTTCCCGCCGCGAGCGGCTCGTCGCAACAAGCTGCTCGCGGCGCGAAAGGAAGAAATCATAGGAGCCGCCTGATTCGGCGGAGTTACCCCCCCCTTCCGCGAGTGCGAATCGTTTCATGGATAATCCCGACTAAAGCGAAGTGACAAGGGACAAGTGACAAGCAAAAAACGCAGCGCCCCCTCGCGTTTCTTCTTATCCCACGGATAAATCGAATTGATTGGCCTCCTGGGAGGCGCGCCCGATATAATCTGGATCGTTCCAGGACGCAATCCAAAGTCGCAATCACGCGGAGAGTCATAATGCAAAAGTGGATCACCCATCTATGCCTCATGGGCTTGGCGTGTTTCTTGATGTTGATGTGTTCCGGCGTGTACAGTTTTGGGCAAACGCCGCAGGCATACCCGCCGGTTGGTCCGGCGATTTCAAATACACTAACGGGCCAGTCTGGGGTCGAGGCCGAGATCAAGACCCTGCAACAGCAGGTGGCCGCGGCCCAATCTGCCGGAGACAACGCTTGGGTTTTAGTGAGCGCGGCCTTGGTTCTCCTGATGACAGGGCCGGGACTCGCGCTCTTCTACGGCGGCCTGGTCCGCAAGAAGAACGTACTTTCGACGATGATGCAAAGCTTCATCCTGATGGCCATCATCACCGTCATTTGGGTGCTGTTCGGCTACAGCCTTTGCTTTCACGAGGGCAACCGGATTATTGGCGGGCTTGGCTATCACTTTTTGCATCACGTTGGCGGCGCGCCCAATCCTGATTACGCGCCGACCATTCCTCAGAACAGCTTCATGCTGTTCCAGCTCATGTTTGCCATCATCACGCCGGCTTTGATGACGGGCGCCTTTGCGGAGCGAATGAAGTTCAGCGCCATGGTGGTCCTCATGATTCTCTGGTCCATCTTTGTATACGCTCCGATGGCCCACATGGTCTGGGGAAAGGGCGGGCTGCTTAGTGCAACCCTGGGCGGCATTTTCCCGGCGCTCGACTTTGCCGGGGGGACGGTGGTTCACATCACCTCCGGCGTTTCGGCGTTGGTCTGCGCGATATACCTCGGCAAGCGGGTTGGGTATCCTCATGAACCCATGCCGCCGCACAGCGTAGTGCTAAGCTTTATCGGGGCGTGCCTTCTGTGGGTGGGATGGTTCGGCTTCAACGCCGGCAGCGCCTTGAGCGCGGGAAGCCTGGCGAGCAGCGCCTTCGTGGCTACTCAACTGGGGGCGGCGGCGGCGGCGCTCGGCTGGGTTGCGGTGGAATGGTTGCGGAACGGGCGGGCGAGCGTCCTCGGCGCCATCTCCGGGGCCGTCGCGGGGCTTGTGGCCATCACGCCGGCTTCGGGATTTGTGGGGCCGATGTCATCACTTGCCATTGGCTTGATCGCAGGCATTGTCTGCTTCTATATGGTTTCTGCGGTGAAGCACAAGCTTGGTTACGATGACTCCCTTGACGCTTTCGGCGTGCACGGCATAGGCGGAACGGTGGGCGCGCTGCTCACCGGCGTCTTTGCCACAAGCGCCGTGAATCCGGTCTTCAAAGACGGCGCGGGGCACATCCTGCCCGTCGGACTGATCGACGGCAATGCGGGGCAAATTCTCAATCAACTCCTCGCCGTGGGTATCGCCTGGGTCTTGGCCGGCGTGGTGACGTTAATTCTGCTCATCGTGGTCGACGCCGTCATCGGATTGCGGGTCAACGCGGATCATGAGGTCCAGGGACTCGACCTCTCACAACACGGAGAAGAAGCCTACAATCTGGAAGTGTAGCGGCGGCTTTACGCCGCACTTGGGGAGTGGAGAAAATTGGAGATGTGGCGATATAAAATCGCCGCTACATCTTTCTCAGCAACCCGATAAAGCTCCGGCACACGCTGCCGTCACAATACTACGGAGGACAGGAAAAATGAAAAAGGTCGAAGCAATCATCCAGACTTCCAGACTGAACCCGGTCAAGGAAGCGCTCCAGGAGATTGGCGTGGACGGCATGACGGTCTCCGAGGTGCGCGGTCACGGGCGGCAAAAGGGGCATACGGAGGTCTACCGAGGGAACGAATACACGGTGGACCTTCTCCCCAAAATCAAGATCGAAATTTTTCTGCCCGATGCTCTGGTCGATCCCACCGTGCAGGCGATCCTGAAGACGGCCAAGACGGGGAAAATCGGCGACGGTAAGATTTTTATTTCCAAGGTTGACGAGGCCATCCGCATCCGCAACGAGGAGCGCGGCGACTCGGCCTTGTGATTCGAGCAACCCCGAAGGACGCGGCCATGAGGCCTGGGCGCTTCTGCGGAAGAACGCTGTCACCACCAAGGCACGAAGACACCAAGAGTAGTTTCTCAGGAGCTTTTCTTTGTGTCTTTGTGTCTTTGTGGTTCATCTCTTACCCAGGACTTTCAATGCGTTTGGTTAGGTATTTCCGTGCCGGAGAATGATCCCTCATCGCCCTCGCTTCTGGCGCCGCTTCTGACGGCGTGCACCGGCCAATTCTCGCAACTAAAATCGCACTTCGAGGCCACTGGGGACGGCGCCGCTGTTCTTCAGCTCCGCAGCGCGCGGGTTGATTCCATCCTTCAGGATCTCTACTCGGCCACCATGGCCCCGCAGCGTCTGCCTGAGCCGGCGGCGGAAGGCCCCGAAGGGTTTTGCTTGGCCGCGGTGGGTGGCTACGGGCGGGTCGAGCTTTTCCCTTTCTCCGACCTCGATCTGCTTTTTGCTGCCCGCGACGAGCGCATCCTGAAAAGTATGCGGGAGAGCATGGCTGCATTCGCCCGGACCCTTTGGGATTTGCAGATGCGCGTTTTTCACACGGCGCGGACGATCGAGGATTGCGGGCATTTGCACGGCGGCAATCTTGAGTTCAGCGTTTCACTGCTCGATATCCGGTACGTCGCGGGAGACCGCGTCCTATTCGACGAACTCCGCTGCCAAGCTATTCCGCACCTGGTGGCGCGTGACGGGCAGGACTTGGCGCGAAACCTGATTGACCACACTTCCGAGCGGCACGCGAAGCACGGCAAGACGATTTTCCATCTCGAGCCCGACGTGAAAGAGGCGCCCGGGGGGCTGCGCGACTATCAAGTGGCGCGCTGGCTCGCGGTGATAGCGGAGATGGCCAGCCGCGCGCATCTGGCGCAGGCGGAAGACCTGTGGCCTCCCAAAGCGCGGCAACCGGTTGAAGACGCGGTTCAATTCCTTTCTGCCGTGCGCTGCTTTTTGCACTTCCAGCAAGGCCGCAATGACAATCTACTTACCTATGAACTGCATGAACGAGCCGCCCGCCTGGGGCTGGGCGTGCATTATGGCGAACCCGTTGATCCAGCCCAATGGATGAGAGACTATTACCGTCATGTGCGATCTATTCAGCGCCTTGCCACCCTCGCCATGGAAAGCGTGCGTCCTTCGAGGTCCTCTCTCTACGGACTGTTTCAGGATTGGAGATCGAGGCTTTCTAACGCCGATTTCGCTGTGATTCGCGGCAGGATCTTTCCGCGCTCGCAGGGCCCGGCGGATTGGCCTCTCCTTCTCAGCCTGTTTGAAATGATGGCGCGCCACTCGCTTGACCTGAGCCGCGAAGCCGAGCGCTGGGCGGAAGAAACCTTGGCCGCGCTGCGGCCGGAGGGCGCGGAGTCTCGAGGAACGGATCAAGAGGCTGTCTGGCCGGCCCTGCGCAAGGCGCTGACACTGCCGGGCGCGGCAGACGCCTTGCGCGCGATGCACCGTCTCGGATTGCTCACGGCGCTGCTCCCCGAATTCCGGGCGATTGATTCATTGGTGATCCGCGACTTTTACCACCGCTACACCGTGGATGAGCACACGTTCATGACCGTTCAAACCCTGTGTGAGTTGAAGCGGGCAGCGCAGGAGGGCAGCAGTGGCGCGGATGAAAGCCTGGCCCCGTGGCGGAAGAAATTCGGCGAAATCTATGCAGAGCTTGAGCGTCCGGAGGTGCTTGCGCTCGCACTCCTCTTGCATGACGTGGGAAAGGGAATGGCGGCGGCGAGTCACGTCGAAGGGAGCGTGGAAGTGGCCCGGAGCGTGTGCGCACGGCTTGGGCTTGATTCTGGGGACGTGGAGTCTGTCATCTTCTTGATCGGCAGCCACCTTGAAATGTCTTCCACCGTCTCGCGCCGGGATATTTTTGACCCCGAGACCTTGCGAGCCTTCGCCCAAAAAACGGGCACGACCGAACGGCTCAAAATGCTTTGCCTCATGACTTACGCGGACATCAACGCGGTGAATCCGGAAGCGATGACGCCATGGAAGGCGGAAATGCTATGGCAACTCTATGCCATGACGGAGAACTATTTTTCCCGCAGCGTCGATCAGGACCGGCTTGCGGCCCGGAGCGAAGCCGTGGCCCAGGCCATTCCGGTGGCTGAAGGCGGCGCGGGCGATCTGGAAACCTTTTTGAGCGGATTCCCGAGGCGCTATCTTGCCGCACATTCTCCCTCGGAAGTGGGCGAGCACTTTGCGTGGGCGCGCAAGACCTCTCAAAACCCTGTGACGGTGAAGGTCAAGCGGCGGGAAGCATTCAGCGAGCTCACGGTTCTTGCGATGGACCGCCCGTTCCTCTTTGCGTCCGTCAGCGGAACGCTGGCCGCTTGGGGCATGAACATCCTGAAGGCGGAAGCCTTTGCCAACGGCTCGGGGATTGTGCTCGACATCTTCCGGTTTCACGATCTCCACCGGACGCTCGAGCTGAATCCCCCGGAAATCAAGCGGCTGGAAGAGTCTATCGAGCAAGTCCTTGCCGGTAACACTAGTGTAGACATGTTGATGCGCGGGCGGATGAACCCTCGCGGCGCGCCTCGCTCCAAGATTAAGACTCCAACCCAGGTGAGCTTTGACGACGCGAGTTCCTCCCGTTGCACCATCCTCGAGCTGGCCGCCGAAGACCACCCCGGCCTGCTTTACCAGGTGAGCGCCACGCTGGCTGATCTGGGCTGCAATATCGAGGTGGCGCTGATCGAAACCGAGGCGCAAAAAGCCCTTGACGTGTTTTACCTCACCGCAAACGGCGCCAAGCTGACCTCCGAATTGCAACGGGCCATCCGCTCCGCCCTGCTGCAGAAGCTCGCCCGGTCTTAACGCTCCACAAGCAAGCAGGGCAAGGGCAGAGCCAGCTATAACTGCGGATACATCAGAAACCCAAGTTTTACCGTATTGGATCGAGTGATATTCGATACATGAGCCGGTAGAGTTGTGAGATATACTTGGCCTTGACACGTGAGATGCAAACCCACCACAAAACAAAACGCGGGCAAATCGTGCTCGGGGATTCCCTTGAGTACATGGCCGACCTCAAACCTGAGTCGGTGGACCTGATGGTCACGAGTCCGCCTTTTGGCCTCGTAAGAAAAAAGGACTACGGTAATGTCGAGAGTCACGAATACGTCGGTTGGTTCCAGCCGTTCGGCAAGGAGTTTAAGCGCATCCTAAAACCCTCGGGATCGCTCGTAATCGACATCGGCGGCGCTTGGATTCCCGGACAACCAACCAGGTCTCTCTACCACTTCGAGCTTGCTATCTCCCTGTGCCGGGTTGTCGGATTCTATTTGGCGCAGGAGTTCTTCTGGTGGAATCCCTCGAAGCTGCCGAGCCCGGCAGAGTGGGTAACAGTGCGCCGCATCCGAGTAAAAGATGCGGTCAACGTCGTCTGGTGGTTTTCGATTACGCCATGGCCGAAGGCGAGCAACAAGCGCGTGCTCTCGCCGTATAGTGACGCGATCCGCGGGTTCTGTTCAGGAGGAGTGAATTGAAGGCTCGGCGCGTACGCTGTGAGTGTGAAAGGCCGGGATCGATCAGGTCAGGAGTGCAAGGAATCATAGCCGGTCCGCCGGACAGGTTGGGGCGACGTGCTATCGAGCGCTGCGACATCCTTTCCCCCCGCAATTGTGCACACCGGGCCAGATACATCTCGTGACCGAAACCAGAAGGAGAACGATCCAGTGGAAGAAAGCCAGAGCGCAACTTTTAAGTATGACGTTGATGATGTCTGCCGGCGTTTCGCCATGATCTATACCGGAGCGATTGCCGACGTGTTGGACGAGATAGGGCGCCGTGACCAGGTGCTGCCTTCAGAGATTCAGGCCCTGACCCTCGATCAAAGCGTTTGTGGCATCGCGATGACGGTGGAGGGTGAGCCCACGGCGAGCCAGGACCCCGAGGAGGTCTACATTCCTATTCTCGAAATGTTGGGCAGCCTCAAGCCGAATGACGTGATCGTCTCTCAGCCGCATGACAACATCAGCGCCCATCTCGGCGAGCTTTCAGCGGAAACGGCGAAATTCCGCGGGGCTCGCGGCGCAGTGATCGACGGGGGCGCCCGCGACATTGATTACATCCTCAAACTGGGGTTCCCGGTTTTTTGCCGTTATCGAACGCCGAGCGACGTTATAGGACGATGGAAATTGATCTCGCGCGGCCAGCCGGTCAAGATCGGCAAAGTCACTGTCCAGAGCGGCGACTTTGTGGTGGGCGACAAAGACGGCGTGGTCATCATTCCGCAGGAGATTACGCTCGAAGTCCTGGAGAAATCAGAAGCGGTGGTTGGCACCGAAAATCTCGTCCGCAAATCGATTCTGCAAGGAATGCACCCAGTCGAGGCGTATCGAAAGTACGGAAGGTTCTGATACCGGCCCAGGCGACGTAGCGCAGAGTTTTGCAGTTAAAACTCTGCGGCTTTTCGATGGTCCGGACAAAAATACCGCAGAGTTTTAAAAACAAAACTCTGCGCTACAGCCTATATTTGGCATCCTACAGCTAAACCACCTGGTCCCGGCGAAACTCGGCAATCTGCTCCTCCGTGTAGCCAAGTTCTGCAAGGATTTTGCTGGTGTGTTCTCCGAGCAGGGGAGGCCTTTGGATGCGGGGAGGCGTCCGGCTGAATTTAATGGGCGGCCCAATGGTGCGGAACGATCCGGCCTCGGGATGATCAAAGCTGGTGATGGTCCGGTTGTGCATGATTTGAGGGTCGCGCTCCGTGTCTCTGAAGCTATTCACGGGAGCGGCCCAGATGTCCGCTTCCATAAAGATTTTCATTAGCTCCGCCGTTGTTTTGGCAGCGAAGCCCGGCTCCAGCTTCCGCTTTATTTCGTCCCGGTTTTCAATCACGTTGCGCGACTCGTTTCCTTCAAATCCCGTAACACCCACGAGCGCAGCTACCTTGCCAATGGGCATCATCGCCACCACGATATGCCCATCCATCGTTTGATAAACTCCCATCGGCGCGCCCACGTAAGGATGGCCGATATTCGCCGCGCTCCGCTCAGGCTCGATCCGGGTGTTGAGATAAAGGGTCAACTCTTGCGTCGCAAGATTCAAGATAGAATCGAGCAAATTCACATCAACGCGTTGTCCCAGCCCCGTCCGGTTCCTTTCGTAGAGGGCCATTAACACGCCGATTACAATATGGAGAGAAGCCGTCAGATCGGCAACGCCCATCCCGACAGGCGAAGGAGGATCACTGGCCGTCCCGTTCAGCATCAGCACTCCCGCCACCGCCTGAGCCAGCAAATCTTGGCCGGGGCGCTCTTTATAGGGCCCATCCTGCCCCCACCCGCAACTGGCGCAATAGATCAGCTTAGGATAAAGCTTCGCCAGCGCCTCATATCCTAATCCCAGGCGATCCATTACGCCGGGCCGGAAGTTTTCGATCAGCGCATCGCACGACCCGATGATTCGCAAGGCGGCTTCCTTCCCCCGCGCATCCTTCAGGTTCAGCGTAATGCTGCGCTTCGACCGGTTAAACACGAGAAAGGAGAGACTCTCTCCATTGATGTATGTGTCGCGGATTGACCAGTTCCGCTGCCAGTCACCGCCGCGCGGCTCGATCTTGATGATGTCGGCGCCCATGTCCGCAAGCATTTGGGTCGCATTCGGTCCTTGCACGAGCTGGCTGAAATCCGCCACCCGCAATCCAACAAGCGGTCCACTCACTGTCATTCCCCTTTTTCTCCGGCCAAGTTTTTTCGCATCCATCAACAGACAACACGACGTAGGCTGTAGCGCAGAGTTTTGCTTTTAAAACTCTGCGGCTTTCTCATTTCGATCAAAAACAAATGCCGCAGAGTTTTAAAA
>JBOGJX010000286.1:0-11773 GCA_050745285.1 Terriglobia bacterium | reverse complement strand
CATCGTGTCTTCGCCCATGCCGGTTCCGAATTATCACACGCTGGCAGCCATCGGGTCTTCACCCATGCCGGTTCCGAACTATCACACGCTAGCGGCCATCGGCTCTTCGCCCATGCCGGTCCCGAACTATCACACGCTGGCAGCCATCGGCTTGGCGTAGAGTTTGCCGGAACATCACGGCTCATTGCGTCCCTTGAGGGGCGCTTTGTAGAGTTGTATCGAACGGGTCACCTGAGCGGTGAGAATGGAGCCGCTCATGTTTAACCTGTTGATTGCTCACGCGCTCCAGTATTTGGGCTATGCGCTCGAAGTGGGGTTGATTGCTGTCATCGTTTGGCGCAAGCGGTGGAAGGATCTCAGTGCCTTCTCCCTCTATGTAGTTTCTTTCGTACTTGCTGATGTGCTTCTCCGCCCAGTCACCTTCGCTCTCTATGGCGGGTCGTCATGGCAGTATAAGCAGTGCTATTGGTTCACCGACATTGCGCTCACGCTTGGGGCGTTCCTCCTAATTTGCCTCTTCTTCAGGCGAGCCTGCTCTGAACGAAAAGCTCTCTGGTCACAGATCCGCACCACGCTGAGCGCGGTTTTTGCCATTATCATTATTATTTCCTACCTTTCTCTCTCCGAGCATTACAACCACCTTTTCGGGCGATTCATCGTTGATTTGCAGCAGAACCTGTACTTTGCCTGTCTGGTTTTGAACACAGTCCTCTACCTCATCCTGCAGAACAAGGATTCGGAAGACGGGGTACTCAGTCTTCTGGTTTGCGGTCTGGGCATCGAATTCGCCGGGCCCGCGGCGGGCATGGCGTTGATGTATTTGACTCCGGGTGGCCGGGTCGCCGGAGCGATAAACCCTCTTATAGACCAATTGTGCAATATCGGCATGTTTTGTGTATGGATCTATGCGGTAGCGCGTAAGTCGGAGGTTAAAGCCCCCATCCCCCCACGACGAGACACCAAGAAAGTTCCTGCCCTTGCGGAAGCTTCCGCTGAGGTCAAGGAGGTGCTGTATGTATGAAGCCGTTTTGATTTTGATCATTTCGACCGCTCTGCTGTTGTTCTACTTGCAGGCGGCCTGCCAGAAGATCCTGCGGCGGCGGGCCCACGAGGAGTATTACCACTCCATCGTGAATGCCAACCGCCTGGAGTTCCCGTATGTCCGTAGCGCGATCGAAGACTACGACGCTCCCCTGGACTACCGGCGATTCCGGATGCAATTGAAGTGCGACTATCTCGCGCTTGCGTACTTGATGAGGAATGCCCTCAACTCGACGCAGCGGTTATCGCGCGATGAGAAGATCCTGGTGCTCTACACGCACGCCCTCTTTTCCCTTCTCTCCGTTTTCCACCTGGTTGGAATCGGCGAGAAGTCAGTCATGCTGCGCCTCGCCTCCATCCTCCAGTACTTCGGCAACGTGCTAGGCGAGCGCGTCAGCAAGATCCGCTTTGGCAACATGACCGCGTCCGAGTACCTTTTGAGCCTGTAAACGCACGCTCCTTCCTGGGTTGGCGCAGGGGCTTCAGACCTGCGCCAACCCCACCGCTTTGCCCCACCCCATAGTTCAAAAATGCCCGCGTCAGCCGTATGGCGCCGGTCATCGCCAAATGGTGGCGCGGCGTGTAGCGCAGAGTTTTGCCTTTAGAACTCTGCGACTTTTGGCGATCCCGAAGAAGACGAATCGTAGGGGCGCTGCTTGCTGCGGCCGCCGACGTTGGGTGCGGCAAGCAGCGCCCCTACGCGGAGAATGGCGATCCCGAAAAAATGCCGCAGAGTTTCAAAAGCAAAACTCTGCGCTACACGCCCTTCCGGCCTTTCGACTTCAATTTCTTCTTCTTGGGCTGCGCTTTCTGACTCTTTAAATGCGGCTTCCCTTTGGGTTTGGGTCGAACGGCAGTGGGCGCTGCCGCTTTTGCGGAGGACGGGGGCGCCGCCGCCTTTTGCGTGAAGTCGAAGCAATCCGTCATGCCATCGGCCCCCGCGTCGCGGGCATTGAGCGACGGCAGCCTAAACGTGTCCTCGCAAAACTTCAGCAGGCTGACGTGGGAATGGAGCACGCTCGAAATGTATCCGCCTTTGGCGTAGGGGCTGAGCACCAGGCAGCCGACGCGTGAGCCGTAGCGGAATTGCGTTCCGTCGGTCCATTTCTCAACCTCGGCTGGATTGACGTGATCGTAATAGCCACCCCAATCGTCCCAGGTGATAAAGATTGCCGTCTGCGGCCACAGCCCGCCCTGGACGATCGCGTTCACCTGAGCGGCGGTCCACTGCATGCCCTGGGTCACGTTGTCACGAGGGTGCTCACTCAGACCTCCGGGCGCATACACCCAGGAGACCGCAGGCAGCTTCCCCGCTGACGCATCCTTGGCGAACTGTGCGGGTGGCAATTCGGGCTTTGCCGCAAGGCTCTTGATGTAGCTGAACGCATAGCCCCCATAGTTGGCCCAACTCAGGCCAGCGCCGTCCAGGGTGGAAGGTAGCGACGGAATGTCGAAGGTTTGCGAGCTGCTGAAGGGGATATTGTTAATCACCGGCGAGTCCGCGGCAATCAGCATCAAGTGGTTCGGCGTCGAATCGCTGGCGACATCGGTGAAATAGTTATCCGCCAGGGTGAACTGGCGCGCATAGGCGAAGTACGCGGGAATATCGGATTCGGCATATTGCTCCCGCACCGCGTCCTTGGCCCGATTGAGCCAATTCTGATGCCGGTTGCCCGGAGACCGCGTGGGTGGGTTCGGCGAGTGAGCCAGAGCGCCGTCACCGTTCGCGCTGGGAAACGTCCCGAAATAGTTGTCAAAAGTATGGTTCTCTTTGATGATGAGAACCACATGCTGGATTAGACCCTGAGGTGGCATACGATAAACCTCCTTCCAAGCTGGCCCACGGGGTTAGGCGCCAAGAGCGGCTCCCGCGTTTGCCGTTCGAGGCTCGCACTCATGATAACCTTGTGATACGCGCTTCGATGAGTTGTGTCAACTATGATTTGGAGCAGGGGAAGATTTTCATTCCCGCGCAAGCGGGAATGACTTGTAGCGCGGGGTTTTGCCTTTAAAACTCTGCGGCTTTTTGGTCGGCCAGCGGGAAAAACCACAGAGTTTTGCCTTTAAAACTCTGCGGTGTTTTTGTCGGGACCGGTGAAAAACCGCAGAGTTTTAAAAGCAAAACTCTGCGCTACATCCTTTTGATCGGCCAGCGCAAAAAACCACGTGCTTTGATCGGCCAGCGCGTTCGGGGACACCTGGTCGACCTCCATGTAAGGGCCAATCGCCAATGGGGGCTTGCCAGCGGCGCGAGCGGCGATGTATAAGATTGAAGGGTGTTGATGCTCCGGTGGCGCGCGCCAATCCGGGCGCCAGGCGCCGAGCCGGATGGCTGAGGCATTCCAGAGATAGGCCAGAAATAGGCCAAAACAGGCCAAGAATGAGAAAGAAACGCTGATGCGAATTTTGATTTTAGGCGGCGACGGCTACCTTGGTTGGCCCACCGCCATGTATCTCTCGAAGCGCGGCCATGACGTGGCCGTCGTGGATAACTTTGCCAAACGCCGCTGGGAAGAGGAATTGGGCGTACAGCCGCTGCTCCCCATTCTGCCGCTCGATGAGCGCG
Organism: Terriglobia bacterium; assembly: GCA_050745285.1. GTDB lineage: Bacteria > Acidobacteriota > Terriglobia > UBA7540 > UBA7540 > RH2-MAG17b. Next base: position 8,166 of record JBOGJX010000286.1, on the reverse strand, counting down.
TAGGATTATGGCGCAAGGTGGCGGGGATCAGCATTCGCTCGGCGCCTGCTGACCTGTGTGACCATGAGCAGGTGGTGAAGATGATCCGGGATTTCGCGCCCGAATCCATCGTGCACTACGGCGAGCAGCCGTCGGCTCCGTTTTCTATGATGGACCGCGAGCACACCGTGCTGACGCAGATGAACAACATCACCGGCACGCTCAATCTGCTATGGGCGCTCCGCGAACAGGCGCCCGGGTGCCATCTGGTGAAGCTTGGCACCATGGGTGAATACGGCACGCCGAATATTGACATCGAAGAAGGCTTCATCGAGATCGAGCACAACGGCCGGAGGGACGTGCTGCCCTTTCCCAAACAGCCCGGCTCTTTCTATCACCTCTCGAAGGTCCACGACAGCCACAACATTCTGTTTGCGTGCCGCGCTTGGGGGCTGCGCTCGACCGATTTGAACCAAGGCGTGGTCTACGGAATCGAAACGGACGAGACAGCGCTTCACCCAGGGCTTGCCACGAGCTTCCATTACGATGAGGTTTTCGGCACCGCTCTCAACCGTTTTTGCGTGCAGGCGGTGGCGGGAATTCCGCTCACCCTTTACGGGCAGGGCAAGCAGAAGCGCGGATTCCTCAACATTCGTGACACGCTGCGCTGCGTGGAGCTGGCCATTCTGAATCCGCCGGAAACGGGCGAATTCCGCGTGTTCAACCAGTTCACCGAAATTTTCAGTATTCTCGATCTCGCGCGCCTGGTGAAAGACCAGGGCGCCAGGCTGGGCCTGAGGGTGGAGATGCAACACCTGGAAAATCCGCGCGTAGAAGCGGAGGAACATTACTACAACGCCCGCCACCAGAAACTGCTGGATTTGGGCCTGACGCCGCATCTACTCTCCGACGTGCTGATTGACAGCGTGCTCGTTCGCGTGCAGGAAAATGCCTCGCGCATCCGGCGCGAGTCCATCCTGCCCCAAGTACGCTGGGAGGGACCGGCCCGCCCATCCCTCCGCTCCAACCTTGCGAATGACGCATCCATCGCGGTTGCCACACAGGGCCGTTAGGCAAATCGCCGCGTTTCCCGCTACAATCCTAGGCGATGGCCATGGCGCTCGCTCGTCCTCTTCGCATCATCGGAATTGATCCCGGATTGAACATCACCGGCTATGGGTTGATTGATTTCAGCTCGGGCGAAACGCGGCTCGCCGAAGCGGGCATTATCCGGCTGCCGCGAAGTTCCGGAGGTAATCTGCCCAGCCGCCTCGAGACCCTCTTCGTCGAGTTGCAAGGATTGCTTGAAGAGTTCACGCCGCAAATGATGTGCATCGAGGAAGTGTACAGCCACGCCTTCTATCCCAAGACGTCGATTCTGATGAGCCACGCGCGCGGCGTGATCTGTCTCGCGGCGCAACTCGCCGGCGTGCCCGTGACCAGCTTGTCTGCCAAGCGCATCAAGCAATCCGTGACGGGCAGCGGCAACGCCAGCAAGGAGCAGGTGCAAAGGGCCGTGCGGCAGCTTTTTTCGCTCGAGCGCTCGCCCCACCCGCCGGACGTGGCGGACGCGCTGGCAGCGGCGCTCTGCTACGCCAATTCGCTGCGCCACAAAAGGACTCTATGATCACCGAAATTACCGGCGAAGTGCTCTATGACCGCATCCAGCGCACGGCGATCTTGCTTAGGGCGGACGCGCTGTGCTATGAGATTTTTGTGCCGTCGGGCATTGCTTCACGCCTGCGGCACATGCCCGAAGGCGAGCGGCGCAATCCGCTGACGATCTATACGATTTATTATATTGATGGCGGCATTGGCGGCGGCCACCTTACGCCGCGCTTGATCGGGTTCCTTGATCCGCTCGACCGCGAATTTTTTGAAGCCTTCACCACGGTCCCGCGCGTGGGTTTTATGCGGGCGCTCAAATGCCTGGTAAGGCCGGTGAACGAAATCGCGCAGGCCATCGAGCGCGGCGACGCCATGTTTTTGAAAGAGCTCCCTTTCATCGGCGCGAAAACGGCGGAGCTGATTGTTACCGAGCTGCGCGGCAAAATGGCCAAGTTTGCTTTGGCGCCGCCCGAAGAGCCCCTCTCGATCGAGAAAGAGTCGCCCTCCGAGCTGAAATCCGAGGCGCTCCAGGCTCTCGAGCAGCTTGGATACTCGCGGATGGAGGCGCAGCGGTCGGTGGAAGCAATTTGCGCTCAAAATAAAGGCTTGAAAAGCGTGGAGGACTTCCTGCGCAAGGTCTTCGAGCAATCCCATCCCCCGCAAGCGTAGCGCTGAATTACTTTCCGCTGAAAACATGGCGTAGCGGCGCGCAAGATCGATCACCCTTTTGGAATCTGAAATTGCAAATTTGAGATTCTAGAGCGGTGAAGAGCCTAGAAAAATTCCTTCCCAACCTATCGTAGTGTGACATAATTGGAGTTTGGCTTTGGGAAGGTTCATTGATTCTCAGAAATCTTCTGGCAACCTTCATGCCTTTCTGGTATTCGTAATAAACTTGGAGCCGGAGCAGGAGGATCTCAGTCCAGAGATTTGTTTTCCATCGCAGGGTGTGCGCGTATTGTTTTGTGTTTTCTAACTTCTGATTTCTGAATTCTGATTTCCTTCTTAAAGGGCGGCGTTTCATGATCGAAGTTCATCAGTTGACCAAGCGTTATGGGCCGGCGCTGGCCGTCTCCGACGTCAGCTTTGAAGCGAGGAAGGGCGAGGTGCTGGGTTTCCTGGGCCCGAACGGCGCGGGAAAGACCACCACCATGCGCGTGATCACGGGCTACCTGCCGCCGAGCTCCGGCGTGGTGAAGGTGGCGGGTTACGACGTGGTCGAAGAATCGCTCGAAGCGCGGAAGCACACCGGCTATTTACCCGAAAATCCGCCCGTTTATACGGACATGCGGGTGTCGGAATATCTCGCCTTTGCCGGTCGCATTAAAGGCGTGGCGCGCCGCGACCTTGCCCGGCGCATCGCGGAGGTCAGTGAAAAGTGCGCCATTACAGATGTGCAGAGTCGGCCAATCGGCAAGCTCTCCAAAGGCTACCGGCAGCGCGTGGGATTGGCTCAGGCGCTGATTCATAACCCGGACGTGCTGGTGCTGGATGAGCCCACGGCCGGGCTCGATCCGAAACAGATCATCGAGACGCGCGAGTTGATCCGCGGCCTTGCGGGCCAGCATACGGTGATTTTGAGCACGCACATACTGCCCGAGGTCTCGAAAACCTGTGACCGGGTCGTGGTGATCAACGCCGGCAAGGTGGTGGCTGAGGGAACCCCGGACGAGCTGACGCGCAGACAACAGGGGTTTGAGAGCGTCCTTGTGACCGCCGAAGGGCCCAGCGAGCAAATCAGGGCCACACTTGAGCGCGTGGAGGGCGTGAGCCAGGTCGATGAGCGCGGCGTGGCGGACGGCCGCGCGACCTTCGAGGTCCATGCCGCCAAGGATAAGGACGTGCGAGGCGAGCTGGCGCGCGCCGTCGTGGAATCGCAATGGCGGCTGCTCGAGCTTCGCACCAGCGGCATGAGCCTCGAAGATATCTTCCTGAAGCTCACCACTCACGACGCGGCAAATTAAAAATCAGAAAGCAGAAGTCAGAAATCAGAAAAATGAATGCTGATGGCTCAAAGCCGCGCGATTTGAGAGACCGGACGCGAGAGTTTGCCTTGCGGATTATTAAACTGTACTGCGCGTTACCGAAGCGCATAGAATCGCAGGTCATTGGAAAGCAAATTCTGCGTTCCGGGACAGCAGTGGGTGCGAACTACCGGGAAGGCCTCCGGTCGCGTTCCAAGTCCGAATACGCGGCCAAGCTTAATATCGGACTGATGGAGATCGAGGAAACTCTCTATTGGTTAGAACTTTTGGAAGGGTCAGGAATTGTTTCTGCTTCAAGACTCGCTGCTATGAAGGCTGAGGTCTCTGAACTCACGGCGATTTTTGTAACCCTGATCAAAAGGGCCAAATTGCAATCCGGAAGGCAAGGGCCTTCTGGTGCTGGTGCAGCGCCGTGAATTGGGCGGTTTCTGACTTCTGATTTCTGAATTCTGACTTTACAAGGGGTTAATATGCGCAACATTTTGTCGGTTGCAGGGAAGGAGGTGCGAGCCTATTTCCATTCGCCGATCGCCTACATCGTGCTGGCAATTTACTCGGTGCTGTGTGGCTTCTTTTTCTATAGCTTCGTGGCCACATACCTGGTTCAGGTCTTCCGCACCATGGAGATGGGCGGCCCGCCGCCCAATCTGAACGAATGGATTATCCGCCCACTGCTCGAAGGAATTCTGGCGGTGGTGCTGTTGTTCCTGATCCCGCTCATCACCATGCGCCTCTTCGCCGAGGAGAAGCGCTCTGGGACTATCGAGCTGCTGCTTACTTCGCCCCTGACGGATTCCCAGATCATTCTCGGCAAGTTTCTCGGAGCGCTTGTGCTCTATATCGTCCTCATCATCCTCACGTTCATTTACATCGGCGTGTTGTTTATGTACGGCAATCCCAGTGCGCTACCCTTACTGGCGAACGCCCTGGGGCTGCTGCTGTATGGGGCAGGCTTGCTGGCGCTTGGCATGTGGATCTCCAGTTTTACCAAAAACCAGATCATCGCGGGCGCAATCTCCCTCGCCGTTTTTCTGTTCCTTTTCGTTTGCAACTGGGTTAATGCGTATTCGAGCGGTATTGTGGGGCGCGTCCTCACCTACATATCCCTCACAACCCATTTTGATAATTTTGCCAAGGGTGTGATCGACCTAAGCGACGTGGTCTACTATGTCTCGGTGATCGTGATTGGGATTTTTCTCACCTCGCGGTCGCTCGAAGCGCTCAAGGGGAGGCCGTAAATTATGGCAGAGCAGGAACCCGGTCGAAAACACGGACGTGGGCACTCCGCCTTGCGCGGCGCTAACTTCGCGCTTTATACCCTGGTGGTGCTTGCTATCATCGTTCTATGCAATTGGTTCGTGAGCCGCAACGACCACCATCTGGACTTGACCCCCAACAAGAAATTCAGCCTCTCCCAGGAGACAAGAAAAGTGCTGAGTGGGTTGGACCGGCCGGTGACCCTGTACGATTTCAACGAGCAGAACGCCTTTGGCCAGGAGCGCGATCTACTGAAACTTTATTCGTCGGCCTCGCATAAAATCACGGTGAAGTATGTTGACCCGAACCGCGATCCGGGGCTGGCTAAGGAATTCGGAGTGCAAAGCTCCGGCGTCATCTACGTGGCGGCAGGCGCCCACCATATGCAGGCTTCGGACGCCACCGAGCAGGGCATTACCAACGCGCTGATCCGGCTGCTGAAGGGCCAGAAGGTGATTTATTTCGTGCAGGGGCAGGGCGAGCGCGACCTTGCCGATACCGGGCGAGACGGATATTCGAATTTCAAGCAGGCTTTGGACAATGAAAACAGCCAGGTAAAGACCCTGGTGCTGCTGCAACAGATGAAGATCCCCGCAGACTGCGGCATCCTCGTGATCGCCGGCCCTAAGAACGATTATCTGCCGCAGGAAGTGAGCGTAATTGAGAACTACATGAAGGATGGCGGCCGGGTGCTGCTGATGCTCGATCCTGGCGTCGCGCTGCCCAACCTCTCGAAGTTGCTGGCGGATTACAACGTCACCGTGCGCGACGACCTTGTGATTGACGAAAACCCCGTGGCGCAAATCTTCGGCGCCAGCCCCAGCATGCCACTGATCTTAAGCTACGGGGATAATCCCATCGTTCAGCCGATGAAGCGCGTGGCCACGCTCTTCCCGCTTTCACGCTCCTTTGACGTCGCCGCCAATACATCATCCGGAACCACGATTGACTCGCTTTGCAAGACCTCCTCGGCAAGCTTCAGCGTGACGGGATTTAACCCGAACATGCACCAGGTTTCGTTCCGCCCCGGCAAGGATATTAAAGGACCTCTCGTCGTTGCTGTGGCTGGAACGCTAAGCGGGAGTGGGCCGGGCAAGCAGGGCCGCTTCGTGGCCACCGGCACGTCCCTGATGGCCGCGAACGCCTACCTCGGATTCCAGGGCAACCGCGACCTGGTGATGAACATGGTGGAGTGGCTTTCCTCGAACGAAGGGTTGATCTCCATCCGGCCCAAACCGCCGAAGTCCGAGCACCTCAATCTGAACGCCCGGCAAATGGGCTCATTGCTCGCCCGCTGCATGGCGATTCCCTTCATCATCATTATCATTGGAATCGGCGTTTGGTGGAGCCGCCGGTGAATAAGAGATACATCAAGTCGCTGATCGCCGTCATCGTTCTGGTGATTTTGTGGTTTGCCTTCACCGGATGGAACAAACACAAGAGCCGCGAGGAGGCAAAAAAGAAACCGGCCACGTCCTCAGAGAAAATCCTGAACGTCAGCGCGAACCATGTTCAATCCTTTACGCTGACCTCGAGCGATGGCAAGAGCTTTACGTGCGCACGGCAAAGGAAGACGTGGTCCATTACCCAACCTGAGCCTATCAGCGCGGATCAAACCAAGGTCACTTCATTTCTTCAAAGCCTCACCTCCGCCACTGAAGACCAGCAGATTGCCCAGCATCCTTCAGACCTGAAGGATTTTGGCTTGGACCCTCCGGCGGAAACGCTGAGCGTGGTTTTGGATACCGCGCCGCATCAGCTCACGCTGCGGCTCGGCGGTGAAACTCCGACAAGCTCGGGCATCTACGCCCAAGTGGCCGGGCGCCCGCAGGTTTTTACCCTGACCGATGAGGTGAAGACTTCCATCGAGAAGAGCCTCTTCGATTTGCGGGATACGCGCGCCGTCACGCTGAGCACAGACGAGATCAACCGCATTCAGGCAAAAAACGGCAGCCAAGCCTATACGTTGGTGAAAAATCCGGAGGGCGTTTGGGAAGTCTCGCTGCCCATCAGCGTGCGCGCCGATCACCTTGCCGTTGAGGGGCTCATGGACAGCCTTCAGTCGCTTACTATGCAGAGCATCGTGGCTGAAAACAAAAAAGACAGCGCAAAGTACGGGCTCGGCAAACCCACCCTCACCGTGGATTTAACCACGCCCGGCGGTAGCCAGACCCTCGTGGTGGGAAAGCGGGCGGCTTCGGGTTACTACGCCATGAATTCCGCCCTCGCTCCCGTGTTCACGCTGGATGAAAGCTCCGTCGGCCAGTTCCAGAAGAGCGCTGCGGACTTCCGCGATAAAAACCTGTTTTCCTGGGACATGTTTGACGTGAAGAGCTTTGAAGTGACCACACCGGGGGGGCATTGGGCGTTTGAACAGAACAAGAACGTGTGGAAAGAGACGGCGCCCGCCGCCAAAACAACGTCCTCCGACGATGTGAACGCTTTCGTTTCGGAACTGCGGAGCTTGCAGGCATCTTCTTTTCCCGCCGCCGAGCCTGGTGAGATGGATAAATTCGGACTCAACAAACCGTCGTATACCTTCAAGGTAACGTTCGGGACGAAGAACCAGACGGAAGTGGTGAACGTGGCAGAGGTGAACGGGCACGTCTATGCCCGGCGCGCAGCCGATCCCTTGCCGAGCGAAGTAAGTTCTTCGACTTTCACGGCCATCCAGAATACGTTCCAGAAGATTTCAAAATAAACTCTTGATTGCGGCGGGGAGGCAGGAATGACGCGCAAGGCGGCGGCAATGCTGGCGACTGTTTTTCTGGCGGTTGCGATGGCAGCTTGTGCTGCCGGCGCGCAGATTTACGACGATAACGCAAACGCCGGGCACTTGATTGACGCGGCCATCCGCGAGGCCTCGATCTCCCACAAAAATATTGTGCTCGATTTTGGCGCCAACTGGTGCCCGGACTGCCATGCGCTGGATGCGCAGATGCATCAGGGAGAGCTGGCTCAGGTTATCTCGAAGTATTTTGTTATCGTTCACATCAGCGTGGGCCGCTACGATCGCAACCTTGAGGCCGCGCGCAAGTATGAGATCCCTCTCCGCAAAGGCATCCCGGCATTGGCAGTGCTGGATTCCCACGGCAAGCTGCTCTACTCGCAGAAGGAAGGACAGTTCGAAAACGCACGCGCCATGGGATCCGCGAGCTTTCTAGCGTTCTTCAAAAAGTGGGAACCAAAGGCATAGGCGTTCTTTAAGTATCCCCCGGCAGAGCCGGGGATTTTACCATGGCTGGCCCCTCAAAGGGGCCTGTCCGCAATCGTTCAAAAGCAGGGCGAAGCATCAAACCACCCCTCACCCGCCCTCGTACCTCGGGCACCCTCTCCC
>JBOGJX010000285.1:0-8776 GCA_050745285.1 Terriglobia bacterium | reverse complement strand
AAGCCGCTCGCGGTACGAAAGGGGGAACCGAAGGAACCGCCGTTTTCGGCGGGGTTAAAACCCCGCCCTTCCGCGAGTGCCAATCGTTTCATGAATAATCCGGGCTAAGCGGCAGTCGGTCATGTCGCTTTGCGACACCCACAAAGCATGAAAATAGCGTGGGGGCACTGCTTGCTGCGTCTGAGGGCACGCCATGGCGTGCCCCTACAAAAAACGTCTCAACCCATGTATTTTCAGCAGGTCGTTTGGCTATTTTCACGGCAACGAAAAGCTCCTTAAGGTCGCAGGGCAAGTCTGCGCGCGTGGCTTACGACCGCCGTCTTTCAGTCAGCGCAAATGCCCGGAAGGGGTACTTATGAAATACACAGCTTCAATTATTCTTGCGATTGCTGTCTTAATCTGCCTCGCATCGCCAACGCTGGCGCAAACCGGCGACATCGTGATTCATCCTCGGGAGATTAGTGGCCCCCTGGTCAATCCCGGGATGGGGATCGAGACCTTTCAGCGGTTTAATGGCGATTCACTCAATCCTGATTTCATGTGGTCCGAAGCGGGGCCTACCACAACGCTTACGCCGGCCCCGGCCAAGCCTGATTTCCCAGAGAGCACGATTTCTTACTGCCGCTGGTTTTGGCAGACCCTCGAACCGAAGCACGGAGACATTCATTGGGAGATCATCGACAACGCTCTCGAGCAGGCGCGCGAGCACCATCAGACTCTGGCCATTCGATTGATGCCCTATGACGAGAACCATCCTTTACCGGAATGGTATCGCAATTCGGGCGCGCGCCGGGCCAATAAATCTAATGATCCAGACGGAAGTATCTGGCAGCCGGACTTCAGTGACCCACTCTATTTGAAGTATTGGGGTGAGCTTGTTACTGCCGCGGGGAAGCGCTACGACGGTAATCCTTGGCTCGAAAGCGTGGACATCTCCACCGTGGGTTATTGGGGCGAGGGCTGGAGCGATTATATGCCCGCGTTTGGCTTTCAAAAGCGATTGATTGATGTGTATCTTGCCGCTTTCACACGCACCCCACTGCTCATGAACTTCGACCAGCCCGCGGCCTTGGCTTACGGGGTTTCGCACGGCGCAGGGTGGCGGCTCGATTGCTGGGGCGATATGGGTGAGCTCCGAGGCGAGCGGAAGAGCGGTAGATCGGAGATGCTGGACGTGTATCCCGAGCAGATTGTCCGCACCGGCATCCAGAATGCATGGGAACGGAGCCCTGTGTCACTCGAAACTTGCTCGGTGCCGGGCTTCTGGCTGAAGCAAGGTTGGAATCTGGATTACATCCTGAATCAAGCGCTGCGCTGGCACGTAAGTTATGTGAACATCAAGTCGTCGCCTATCCCCGGCCCATGGAAAGAACAATTTGACAACTTTGAGCAGAAGATGGGCTACCGGTTCATCCTGCGACGCCTCGAATATCCGAGGTCAGTGAAGGCAGGCGCGATGATGCCGGTGCATATGTGGTGGTTAAACGCAGGGGTTGCGCCGGTTTACCGCGATTACATTCTTGCGATCGAGCTTTATTCGGCCAAGGGAAGCGATGTAATCCAAACTGCCGCACAGGTTAAGCAGTGGCTCCCCGGTGATGCAGTGTTTGACGGCACAGTGTATGTGCCCACAGATCTGAAACCCGGGACGTATCGCTTTCGGGTGGCTTTGCTCGACTCACGGACGCGATTACCCGCAATCCGGCTGGCAATCGAAGGCCGGCAACCTGACGGATGGTACGACCTGGGCTCCATCATAGTAATAAGATGACTCAATTCCGGAGAGGGATCGACCGGGATCCGCTCCTCAGCCACCAGATATTTCCCTGGGCCCCTGGCGCCTTGACAAGGTTGAAGCGTTGCCGCGCTCAGAACTTGGCGTCCAACGTTCTCAATTTATGATGTTCCTAAATTCGGCAGCGCAAAACCCTCCAGGGTATCGGAAACCCTGCTGCGAATTCCGGGCCGCCCCGGCAACCGTGCCTGCTAACCAAACTCACCTGAATCCGTCAAAGCAGATATGTGGCCATCCCACATCAAGTGTGGTAGCATGATGTGGGATGGCCACAGGAGGCAGGCAGGATGTCCAAAGACAAACTCGATCTTCTTCAAGGCACGCTGGACCTCATGGTCCTCCGCGCCCTCCTCACCATGGGTTCGCTGCACGGCTATGGACTGGCGCGGCGCATTGAACAGGCAAGCGGGAACCAGGTGCTTCTCAACCAGGGAACGATCTACGCGTCGCTCGTGCGCTTGCAGCAGCGCGGATTAATCTCGGCCAAGTGGGGAACATCCGGCAGCGGCCGCCGCGCGAAGTTCTACTCCATAACCCCAAGGGGGAGGAAACGCCTCGCGGCTGAGACCGAGAACTGGCAAAGGCTGTCCGCTGTGATTGGCAGTATGCTCGCCGTGGCGGAGGAGGGGAGAACCCGCTGATGAATGCCATACGCGCATGGTTTGAACGCATGCGGGCATTTTTCCGCAAGCCTGAACTCGACCGGGATCTGGAAAACGAGCTTTCATCACACGTCGAGATGGCCGTGGAGGAGAACCTCAGTCGGGGCATGGGCCCCCAAGAGGCGCGCCGCCAGGCGCTCATCAAGCTGGGCGGGATCGAGCCATCGAAGGAATTGCACCGCGAAGTCCGCGGTCTGCCATTTCTAGACAGCGTTCTCCAGGATCTCCGTTACACCTTCCGGACGTTAAGGCGGGATCGCAGCTTTACCGTAATCGCGGTGTTGATTCTCGGCCTGGGCATCGGTGCCAATGTCGCGGTGTTTAGCGTTGTGAATACGATCTTGCTGCGTCCACTGCCCTTGGCGAATCCCCAACAGCTCGTCTGGATCGCTCCGCCCCCGACCAAGTGCGGGTTCTCCTGCGAGACCTACTCCGCGGACGCCTTCGAAGAGTTTCGAGCGCAGAATCATTCTTTTCAAGACGTGGCAGGTTATTTCGCGTTTTCCACGGAGGACAATTATAGGCTTTCGGGTCGTGGGGAGCCTGTGCCTGCGACCGGTATTTACGTGACCAGGAGCTTCTTCCAGGTGTTAGGCGTCGAGCCTTCACTTGGACGCTTGTTCACGCCCGACGAAACGAGGAAGGGCAGTAATCCCGTGGCTCTGCTTGCAAATGCCTATTGGAAACGGCAGTTTGCCGCCGACCCTGGGATTGTGGGCAAAACGGTTGATCTCAACGGGCAGTCCGTGACCGTGGTTGGCGTTTTGCCGTCGAGTTTCGATTTCGGCGCGGTGTTTTCCCCTGGGGAAAAGGTCGATCTCTTCACCCCATTTATTCTGGACGATTGGCGCAATAATGGGAACGATCTCACCATGGTGGGCAGACTCAAGACCGGCGTGGGTCTGCCGCAGGCGCAGGCGGATGTGCACCTCGTCGTGCCACAGCTTTACTTCAATACCAAATATCCGGACTCAAAGGGACATTACAAAGCTACTCTCACCCCGTTGAAGATGTATGTAACCGGCCGGTTGCGCGGCCCCCTCATGATGTTGTGGTTTGCGGTGGGCGCGATCTTGCTGATTGTTTGTGTGAACCTCTCCAACCTGCTCCTTGCCCGCGCTGCCACGCGCAGCAAGGAGTTTGCCCTGCGTAGCGCGTTAGGCGCCGGACGCATGAGGCTGGTTCGTCAACTGCTCACGGAGAGTGTTGTTCTCTCCGGTACCGGCGCGGTTCTAGGTCTGGGCCTAGCTTCTGCCATCACGTCGTTCCTGGCTCACCAGGGGTCGATCGCGCTGCCTCTTTTGAGCGACGTGCGCATCGATGGAACTGCCCTGGCGTGGACGGTCTTGGTCGCCGTTGCCGTTGCGGCGCTCTTCGGCGTGGTTCCGGGTCTCAGGGTTTCGAGCGGCAGCCTGCACGAGTCGTTGAAGGACGCGGGACCGGGCATGTCTGAAGGGAAAAAGCACGAGCGCTTGCGAGCCGTTTTGGTAATTTCGGAGGTGGCCTTGGCCTGCGTATTGCTAGTGGGGGCGGGCTTGTTGCTGCGAAGCTTTCTGCGCGTTCTGGATGTCAATTTGGGGTTCCAGCCTGCTCGCGCCGCCGCGATTAAGGTTGACTACAACGATGGAAACAGCGCGGCGAAACGAAGTGTAATTTTCCAGCGGATTTTGAACCACATCGAAGCGATTCCAGGCGTCGAGGCCGCTGGAATGGTGGACTTCTTGCCCCTGGGCCGGAACCGCAACTGGGGATCTCTCAAAGTGAAGGGCAAGCTGTATCGCCGGGGCGAAGCTCCGAGTCCGCTGGTGTATGTCGTCACGCCGGGCTTCTTCCGGGCGATGGGCATGAGCCTGGTGGCTGGCCGGGATTTTTCATGGAATGATGGCCCCACTAGCCAAAGGGTCATCATCATCAACGAGGCGCTTGCGCGTGCACTTTGGCCCGGAGGAAATGCGGTTGGACAGAGTGTCACGGGCAATGGCATGGGCGGACTCGTAATCGGAGTGGTTGCGGATGTGCGCGAAACCAGCGTGGAGGGAGCGACAGGGTGGCAAGCCTACTATCCAGCAACTCAGGATGGGCCTGCGGGGGCAGAGCTTGTGGTCAGGACGAAGCTGCCGCCGGCAGCGTTAGCGGGCAGCGTGATGCGTACGCTCCGGCAACTGAACCCGAACCAGCCTGCCGCGGCGTTTATGCCGCTCCAGCAGATCGTGGATCATGCCGTCTCGCCGCGCCGTTTCTTTGTGATGCTGGTCGCGAGCTTTGCGGTGTTTGGCCTCATTCTGGCTTCGCTCGGCATCTACGGCGTCATCTCGTATTCGGTGACGCGGCGAACGCATGAGATCGGTATACGAATGGCACTCGGAGCAAGTCCGGCGCGAATGCAATTCGATGTGATTGCAAAAACCCTGCGCCTCACTCTTGCCGGCATTGGTATAGGAGTCGTGGCGTCTCTCGCCGTCACACGCTTGATTGCGTCGCTGCTGTTCGGGATCACTCCGGCTGACCCGGTTACGTTTGTCGTGACCGTCTTAGTCCTTACTTCTGTTGCGCTCGTGGCGGGATATCTGCCGGCCCGGCGCGCCTCAAGGATCGATCCGATGTCAGCGCTCCGCGCCAATTAGGCCGGAGGCGCGACCATGGCGTTGGCGTGAAGCCAATCAACGCTTCCCACCCAACGCTCTGTTCTCCCTCTATGTCGCAATGGAGGGCGCTTCGTGACTGTTGGCCGGAGCCGTGGGAAGGCCGCGTAGCGCCGGGTTTTCCTCTCCCCAGAAGCAAATTAATTTCTGAAGGAATCCTACCGATTCTCACCGCCAAGCTGACCTACCGGGGCCCTCCTGAAAGACGATAGAAAGTGCAGCCACTCGCTCATCCCATGCCCAGTTTTTGCGGAGAGTGAGATCACTCGCATGCCCGGACGCACCGCCTGGATGTTGTTATTTGCGAGTGACTCGTCAAATTCGGCCACACCTGCTAAGTCTGACTTTGTTATTACAGCCACGTCGGCGCTGTTGAAGATCGTCGGGTACTTAAGAGGCTTATCCTCTCCTTCGGTCACGGACATCAATACTAGCCTGAGATTTTCACCCAGGTCGTAGGAAGAAGGGCAAACGAGATTCCCCACGTTTTCAATGAAGAGGAAGTCAAACAGGCTAAGGTCCCAACCTTCCACGGCGCCTTGAATCATGGCGGCTTCCAGGTGGCACAGCGTTCCAGTTGTAATTTGTTTGACTGGAGCTTGACTACGCGCGAGCCGGATGGCATCGTTTTCTGTGGCGAGATCGCCCACTAGCGCGGCCACGCGGTAATTTGGCCGGAGCATAGTCAGCGTCCTTTCGAGGAAGGTCGTCTTGCCTGAGCCGGGACTCGAAACCAGACTGACGGCGAACAACCCGGCCTCGCGAAACCGCTGGCGAAGATCTCGGGCGATCAGGTCGTTATGCTTCAGTACGTTTTGTCTTACCGCCACCAGACGGGGTTCCACGTTCACTCCTGGTGCAGGTTCCAATTTCAGGCCTCCAATAACTCGAGCGCCACAACTTCAAGCTCCCTGCCTTGCAACACTTCAGGCGTCAGGGTGTTGCATACCGGGCAAGCAAAACTCTGCATCGACCTCAGCGTGCGCCGCGACTGGCAGTTGGCACAATAGACCACAATCGGAACCTCTTCGATGACCAGGCGCGAGCCTTCCATGGCTGTATTCTCACAGGCCAGTTCATAAGACGAAAGCAGTGATTCCTTTACAATGCCTGAGAGTAATCCAAGTTTCAGGTGAACCGCATCAACCCGCACACCGCCACGGCGCTCCGCCTCTTCCCCGGCCAGCTCAATGATGCTCAACGCGATGGAAAGTTCGTGCATAAAGGCAATGACAAGTGGCAAGTGGTGAGTGACACGCAAACCTGAAAATTTGCCGAAAACAAGCTGCGGCCCAGAATGCCAGTGAGCAGGGATTTTTCAGCCGTTTGACTGACGATCCATCCAGGTCTTTCGGCTTGTCACTCGTCACTTGTCACTGCGTCTTAAACGCCGCCAGGGCTGCCTGGCCCAGACTGATGCCTCCGTCATTGGGTGGCACAGAATGATTCGTCCAGACCTGCAGCGGCTCATTCGCAATCAGAGACTTCAGGTCCTCGAGAAGCAACCCATTCTGGAAGACGCCGCCCGAAATGACGATGGTATCGAGGTTGTGGACGCGGCAGAGTGTCTTCACTGCGTCGTAAAGCCCCTGAGCTATTCCCCGCTGGAAGGCGCGCGCAATCTCCCCGCGATCACGCCCGTGGGACCGGTCCTGCACCAAAGCTTGCAGCAATGGACGGAAGTCCAGCTCCTCACCAATCAGCGGAAACGGATACGGCACTGCGAAAGGTTGATCGTGAGCGAGATGCTCCAACCACATGGCAGCGTGGCCCTCGAACGTAATTTCGCGGGTAAACCCCAGCAGTGCGGCTGCCGAGTCAAAGAGGCGCCCCATTGAGGTCGTGGAAAACGTCCGCACTCCGCTCCGCAGCAACTGCGCAGCTTGCGCGTAGCGCGCAGGGAAGCCAAACGGTGGCGCGGTGATATCCGCCAGTTCCACCAGCTCGGCCCTTTCGATCACCTGGGCCAAAAAGCCTGCGGCGGCCTGAACCGGATGCTGTGCCGCCGCGTCGCCCCCCGGAAGTGCCGCCTGGCGCAAGTGGGCCACCCGCTCGAACCCCTGGACAACGCTTCCCACAAAGAACTCGCCGCCCCAAATCGTCCCATCATCGCCATAGCCAGTACCGTCAAAACTCACACCTAAAACCCGCTTCTCCCACTCACCCCGCTCGGCGAGCACCGATGCCACGTGCGCGCGGTGGTGCTGGACGGCGTGTTGCTCCCGCGCCGGAAGCTCCAAGGCATACGTTGTTGAGGCGTATTCGGGATGACCATCATGCACTACGCACAGATCCTCCCACCGAACCTCGTACATCGAGATCAGGTCTTGGATTGTTTCCTGAAACGCCCGAAAAGATTGGTAATGGTCCAGGTCGCCGATGTGCTGGCTGACGAACGCCTGGCCGTCCACGACCAGCGTAATCGCATTTTTTAAGTCGGCCCCCACGGCCAAGATTGGCGACCGGACGGGGAGCGTTGCCACGGCACTCGGTGCGTAGCCGCGAGCCCGGCGTAGAATCACCGGGCCGAAAGCTCCGGCGCGGGCGACCGAGTCATCGACGCGGCGCGCAATCGGGCGCTCGCCGATCAGGAACGCGTCGGCGATTCCAGCCAACCGGTCAAGCGCATCGCCGTCCTCGTAAGCGATCGGCTCGCTCGAGCGGTTGGCGCTGGTCATTACAAGAACCTCTGGAGCGCCTTCAGCGAAGAGCAGGTGATGCAAGGGCGTGTAAGGCAGCATCACACCGAGCTCGTCGTTTTCAGGGGCTACGCCGCAGAGATCCACCTTCGCAGGGGCAAGAACGACCGGTCGCGCCGCGCTCGAGATCAGCGTTTGCGCTGCCGGAGAGAAATGCGCAAGACCGCGGGCAATATCAAGGTTCTTTGCCATCAACGCGAAGGGTTTGTCCTTGCGGTACTTGCGCTCCCGCAGAGCCATTACCGCATCGGCATTTTTCGCGTCGCACGCTAAATGATAGCCACCGAGTCCTTTGACCGCGACGATCTCACCCGCGCCAAGCCGCTCGGCAGTCCGGCGGATACATGCGTCGTCTCCGCGCAGACGCTCTCCGCCAGCTTCAAGATAATAATGTGGCCCACACTTGGGGCACGCGACCGGCTGCGCGTGGAACCGCCGGTTGGCCGGATCGTGATATTCAAAGGCGCAGTAGCCGTCGAGCGGCCAGCGGGTCATTGTCGTTCGCGGCCGGTCGTAAGGCAGACCCTGGATCACCGTGTAACGAGGGCCGCAATCGGTGCAGTTGATGTAAGGGTAGTGATAGCGCGGGTCTCTTGGGTCGAAGAGCTCCTCGATGCAAGCGTCGCATACCGGAAGGTCAGGCGAAATGCGGACCGTGGGCGACTCCCGCTTTTGGCTCTCGCGAATCGTGAATTCACTGAACCCCACCAGCTCCGCTGATTGCAAATCGATGGCCTCCACGCTGGCGGCAGGCGGCGGTTGAGCCTTCAGGTCGTGGACGAAGGATTGCACGGCGCCTTCGGCGCCCTCCAGATGAATCTCCACACCTTCTTCCCCGTTCAGCACCCAGCCGGCCAGCGTGTGTGAGCGCGCCAGGCGAAACACAAAGGGGCGAAAGCCAACACCCTGCACGACGCCGCGAACGCGAATAGAATAAGCGCTTATCATGGGGGTTCAGAGCCGCGCTAAGCCTTGTAA
>JBOGJX010000284.1:0-7279 GCA_050745285.1 Terriglobia bacterium | reverse complement strand
CGTCGCTCCACGGGCTGTCGGTCACGAACTGTTGCAGGCTTTGCGAGTCCACGCCCAGCCGCGCCGCCATGGGTCCAATCGACTTCCGCTGGCCCGGCGTCAGCAATCCTTCCACGTACCGCGTGGCTGCCACGCGCCGCTCGCTCCGGCCCAGCCCGCTGACCAGCGGGGCCATGAATTGATGAAACTGCTTAACACTTTCTTTCCAAAGCCTGGCGTTCCATTCGATGGGCTTCATGTGCCCATGCTAAGGCTCGCCGAGGAAAAATGCAAGCTATACTTAACATAGTACTACTAGCCGGGTATTCCCTTGACTCAGGTGACCCCGACATCTTGTGGCTGTCGGCACCCCTGCGCCGCTATCCATGGTGGTGGACGATGTACGACCTGAGTGAAAGGAATAGCCACCTTGACCTATATAGACCAACCACCAATTCGACGCCGTCACGGACCTCGAAGCGAAGCTTCAGTTCCTTCCCAACGTTGGTAAATCTTCACATCGCGGTTGCAGCGAAAGCGTCCGATGACTCTTGAGGCAGCCGGGTTAGCGATCGTTGAAGCTCAGGTGAATCGAATCGTTATCGGTTAGCCGCAATCTGACCGACCCCTCGTATACAGGAGGCGTCGAAAGCGCGGGGCACTCATTACCCCAGTCCATATCGGGATACGCCCACGCGCTGTTGATGTTCATCCGGACGCGGCCGTCGCCCTCAATTTCTGTCCGGACAGCGTGAGTCGCTTCCGATTCCGCCCGGACGCGAGCGCCGGTCGGCGAAACGATGCCGGATGCAAACCAGATGTTCTGCTTCTGGCTTCGGAAATCGTTTGTGCCGCGGCCATCGGAATCGTCTTTCCCAAACAAGAAAAAGTCCCTCATATCCTCTGACCATGGCCAAGTAGGCTTGGCTCGATATTCACCTTGGCCCGCGGAACGTACTTTCTTTGCCACACCCGTGATCCGGCCAATGTGATCCGACGGATAAACAGACCAGAGAGCCTTACGGTTCCAGGAAAGCTGATCGGTCTCGCGCGGAAGCCGGTAGGCGACACCGATCTCATCCACCCCATGTGGTACGCGCTGAACCTTGAAATCCGTTGTGACCAATCCGCCTGCATCAACTCGAACCTGGAACTGCGCATAGACTAAAACCTGATGCGATAAATTGCCTGCGATCTGGTAGTTTCCAGAAATGTCGATCACTACTTCGTCGCGAGTCATCCTTGTCTTCAGGCTGGTCAGCCACCAATCGCGGAGGGTGAAGGGTACCAAATTGAGAACTGGACCACCCACAACAACACGATGCCTTTTGAAAGACGCGTTACGGATCAGGCCTGACGCCTTGCTGAAGACAATCTCGAAATGCTCACCGGCGACGGAAATAGTCTCGGTGTCTTCAAGCATTCGGGGCGCAGGCCCTTGAACAGGTGGGAAATTCCAGACGACCCTGCCGACTGGCAATTCGTATTCATCGAGCAGATGATTTTTGCGGTCGATGAACTTGACGTTGACGATCTCACCGTTCCGCCATGCACGTCCCGGAACCACCAGCAACCCGGTCGAATGAGGCGCGACACCTAGATCCTTAATTTCACTCTGGTCAGGACCGACACTCCATTGAATTCTGACCTCATTCAGGTTCGTGTGGTTAAACTCATTTCTTATAGGAATCTTGAGCGGATTACCAGGCCCAGGGTTTTCAACGTACCTTACTGAAAGCCTGGTCGGTGAATAGGCATTCTTCGCCAGCCAGTATTCCGGCTTTTGGCGTCGCCACCCGTCGATAATTCCCCATTCGCCATAACCCAAGCACGAACCAGGCAACATAAAAACTTCGTCTATGCTCGCCCAGATCGAACCTCCCAGGCATCCGCTCGCGGCGGACATTCCGTTCCAAAATTCCTTGATGCTCTTGCCCCAATAGTTCCGCACTCCGGGATCACGGCGCAGCGTCCAATGGTTATAGCAGGGGACATGCCCAAATTCATCGTTCAATCTGGGGATCGATGCACTGGAAAAATCCGAGTTGAACTTCGGATAGTGCTTGCTAAAGATATCGTAGGCTTTCGCGCCTTTCGGCACTGTATCTGGAAAGCTGAAAATGACCGGGCGCGTGGGATCCTCGATCTTCACGTAAGAGTATTCTTTTGCGAAGTTAGACCCCCACTTGCTCTCGTTTCCGAGCGACCAGATGATGATACAAGGATGATCCCTGTCCCGTTCGATCATCTCGGCGAACTGGTTCATGAATTGTGCCGTGTAGTGCGAATCGTTTTGAGCGGCAATGTGCGAACCAAAGGATTGGTCCACGAAGCAGACTGCGGTTTCCTCTTCAATGTAGAGGCCGTGACGATCACAATAGTCAAGAAAATTCTCCGTTGGAGGATAATGGGAAGTTCGCACAAAATCGAAATTGGCACTTTTCAGCAAGAGCACATCTTGTTCGTCCAGGGCGGGGGTAGTGGACCGTCCGCGTGTGGGATACACATCATGGCGGCAGCCACCATGCAGCTTCACAGGTTCACCGTTCACATACACCTGGTTGCCGCGTGTTTCAACCTTGCGAAATCCAAATCTTTTGACAAGGGTTTGGGTTGTGGAACCACTTCCTTTGACATTGACTTCCAATGTATACAGACGAGGATGCTCGCAATCCCACTTCTCTGGCCGCGTAACCGGAATGCTGAGGACGGTTTCGGGTGCCTCCCGCGAAAGGTGGACCAATGCGGGGCGAATTGGGATATCCTTTCCGCCGGGGTTCTTCAAGCTGAGTTCCACGCTTGAATCGCGCGCACGGTCCAATGCCATCCCCAGCGCAACACTTAGAACCGCATTGGTGAAGGAAGAATCAAAATCGGTCTCTACATGTAATCGAGTTATGTAATCGGCCGGTATCGCGAAAATCCTGACATCGCGTAGGATTCCGCCGATATAATGTTTGGCATAATTACTCTGCCAGGAGATGTTGTCAGATTCGTCGGTAACGCTGACGGTAATCCATGCTTCTTTCCCTGCTGTGATAAAAGGGGTGATGTCACAGTCCCACGAAGTAAAACCGCCCCGGTGATCCCGAACATAGTGGCCGTTCACCCACACTCGCCCGTAACTGTAGAGTCCATCAAAGCGCAGGAAGATCCTCTTGCCTTGAAAGTCGGCAGGGATAGGCACACTTTTTTTGAAGGGATATTCGGTGTCCCGGGCGATTTCGAACCCCTGCATCGCGCATTCACCAGGGACTTCGATATCATCCCAACTGGATGGGTTCACCTCATTCGACCAGAACCGGGTCGGAGGGCGAAGGGTGAACTTCCAGGCCCCGTTCAGGCTGCGAACCGGCGTCTCAACCCCTGCGGTTGTATCTGGTACTGGAACAATAACGGGCCGAGGCCAGACCGGATTGGGAGACGATTCCTCATTTACCTCAGCTTCTCCCCCGTTCTGGTGCGCAGTACCCCGTGCCTTAAATATTGCGCCGAGCGCAGCAGGCACTCCAAGCGATGCTACAAAACGACGGCGGTTCAACGGAGTTCCTCCCAATATATGACTCAGGATCTAACGAAATTCGAAGGCGCGTTGATTTGTCTTTGCGCTATTTCACAGCCAGGTTCGAACACGAAGCACGCCCACGGAGCAATGGCGGAATCATCGATTAGAGCCAGATACATGTTATGGGTGCCTCTCCATGCTGCAAGTCTTCCTATAGAATTCCGTAGTTGCTAAAGACCTCCCTCGCCAGTTTTCCCTCAGCAAGTTCTTTGAGGTGCTCCCCATTGTTTGGACCGAAAATCGGGGTTCTTAAGGTACATCGCCGTCCTTCATAGTTAATGAGTGTATCCCCGCCGCCGAGCCTGTGGGAACTGTGGAAAACTCGGAGAGTTTTTCAAGCACGGTGGAAAGAGCTGGAAAACTCGTTCTTGGAGTTTTCCACGCTTTCCACCGTGCGTCAGTTTCCACAGGCCTGATCTTCGTCTTTGGGTTCAGTTCTGCTCCGTTTCGAGAATTCCCCTGCGTCCCCGGCAAAAATTTCGCGCCACGTTGCTCCAGGATCGACGATCTCACCCTCCCTCGACCCGCAGCCGCAGCACCCCCCGCTTGACGCTTCCGCGCGCGCCTCTCGCGCCCTCCCCGAAGTACACCGAGGCCGGCGTCGCGTAATCCAGCGACTGGTGCGGCCGCTCGCGATTGTAAAACTCGAAGTACTTCCCCAGATTCCTCACCGCCTCGGTGACGCCCTCGTAGTCCTTCAGATAGTCGAGTGGCGCGGGGCATCTCAGCCCCGCGCTCTCCCAGAACCGGACGTGAACCTCTCGATTCATCCGGCTCCTATCATCGGGCCGTTGGTCCCAGGCTCCAATGGGCGAACAGTCCTGGATTGCGACGTTTGACCGAACGCAACCAGGCCCATGTCGCCATCGTGCGGCCTTGAAACCGCGTGTATTTACGAGTCGCCCATCGCACAATAAATGCATCAATCGTGCGCAGCTCCTCCTGAAGCTTCGAGGGGTAGAACTGGCCATAGTAGCGCACCCAGCCGGTAAGAACCGGGCGAACCTGCGTGGCGATTTCTTCCAGCTCGAGATCGTTACGGCGAGGTAATCGCCAGCGCCGCACGCGGCACCGCATTTCCTTGGCGGCCTTGTTGCTGACCGCTGGGACGAATGCAATGAAACGTTCGCCTTTGCGATTAACAGCCCCTCTTGGTCGGAATGTGCAACCAAGAAAGTCGAACGACCGTTCGGGATACTCCTTCGAACGATTTGCGTCTTTGCAGTAGACGACCTTCGTCTTTTGCGGGTGCAGTTGCAGCTTGCATTCCGCAAACCTCTGTTCCAGCGCCTGACGTAACTCCAGCGCCCGCGCCTCGCTTTGGCCATGACAGATCGCATCGTCGGCATATCTCTCGAACGGGATGTCCGGATATTTCCTTCGCATCCAGCAGTCGAAGACATAGTGAAGAAATAGATTGGCCAGCACGGGACTTATCACCGCCCCCTGCGGTGTTCCTCTATTTCGCATAACCAAGGTGCCGTCCGGCATGCTTACGGGCGCCTCCAGCCACCGTTCCAGGTAGAGAAGGACCCATTTACAGTCGGTGTGCCGACGCACGGCCAGCATCAAAAGGCTCCAATCGATTTCGTCGAAGAAGCTCTTGATGTCCAGATCGAGCACCCCATCGTGATCCCAACAACGGCGTCGGGCCACGACCCGCGCATCGTGCGCCGATTTCCCCGGGCGATATGCAAAGGAATCCTTGTGGAACACGGATTCCAGGATCGGCTCCAGGTAACGCTTGACGACCCTCTGAGCGATTCTGTCGGAGACCGTTGGGATACCAAGCGGCCGGGTTCCTCCAGAATTTCCCTTCGGGATGTCTACACGTCTCACGGGCGGCGGGAAATAGCTTCCCGAGCACATCCGGTTCCAGATCCGATAGAGATTCTTACTCAGATTCCTATCGAAATCCTCCAGGGACTGCTGGTCAACTCCCGCCGCACCCCGGTTCGCTTTCACCTTCCGATATGCTTCCCATACATCACGTTTAGCAATACAAAACGGCTTGCCTCTATCCATACAGATCATCCCCTCGCAGGTTGTCCACCGGCTAGAGACCGGATGACGATGCCCCTTCGGTCCGGCCCCCTTACAGGACCTTCGTCCCTACTACGGGCATCTCCGCCCCTGTGCTCCGCATCGGTACTCAGACCCTTGCGGTGATGGACCGCTTGGATTTCTCCCTTCACATCGGAACGACAGGTTCCTGTGTTCCTTATCGAAGCCCGTCCCAAGGTCACGCCACCTTCATGCCGGACGCCGGTTGGGCAGTAAGCAGGTCGCTCCCAACCTCTGCTCGCGGGATCGAAGTCCAGATCCCGGTTTCGACGCCGATTAGATACGTTACGACACGTCGTCAGTGGTTCACTCACGTTCGTCTCCTTGAGCCATACCTGACGGAATTGCTTCCGCCTTTTTCCACAACGCTCACTACCAGGACTCTTGACCCCGGCAGCTTGTGGCGGTTTGGAGCCCGCCCCTGCAGGCCGGCTCCGGAGGACCTTCCTCCATCTTCGATAAAGCATCGCCGGATCTTCCCAGATCCGACGTTCACAGCACACCACCTCCTCATAGTTCAGCGACCGCCACAAGCGCTCGATGAAAAGGTTGTCCAGACATCGCCCTCGCCCATCCATGCTGATCGCGATCTGGCGCGACTCCAGCTCGCGCCGGAATATTTCGCTGGTGAACTGCGACCCCTGGTCGCTGTTGAAGATCTCCGGCCGGCCACGCCGCAACGCGCCCTTCAGCGCCTCCACGCAGAACTCCACTTCCATCGTCAGCGACAGCGCCCAGCTCAACACATACCGGCTGAACCAGTCCATCACCGCCACCAGGTAGACAAAGCCGCGCGCCATCGGAATGTAGGTGATGTCCGCGCACCAGACCTGGTCGGCGCGCTCCACCTCCACCCCACGCAGCAAATACGGGTAGATTTTATGCCCTTCCCGGCGCCGGCTCAGATTCGGTTTCGCGTAGACGGCCTCGATTCCCATCTCCCGCATCAGCCGCCCCACCCGCTTGCGATTCACCGCCTCGCCTTGCCCGCGCAGCCATGCCGTCATCCGCCGGCTGCCGTAAAACGGCGTCCGCGTGTACTGCCGGTCGATCCGCCGCATCAGGCGCAAATTCGCTTCGCTCTCTTCCCGCGGCCGGTAATACAGGCTGGCCCGGCTGATCCCCAGCAACTCGCACTGGCGCCGCAGGCTGAGCGCGGGATGATCCGCTTCCACCCACCCGCACCGCTCCTTAGTCGAGCAGGCCAGCTTTTTTTTTCACCCAGTCGAGCTCCATCTTCAGCCGCCCGATCTCCTCGAACAGCGCCTCCTTTTCCACCTTGCCGTCGCGCTCTTTCTGCCGCCGCCCGTCTTCGAACAGCGCCGGCAGTTGCTCCACAACTAGCCTACGCCAGTACGCAATCTGCATCGAGTGTACTCCGAACTGCGAACTGAGCTGACTGAGCGTCTTCTCACCCCGGATCGCCTCGATCGCCACGCGCGCTTTGAACTTCGCACCGTACTGTTTTCTCGTCGTTGCCATGGACCCTCCAACCCCGCCCACTCTTATCCTATTCCGTGGTCTTAAAATTGGGGTCCACTATAGCGCGCTAAAGCGCTGCTGAAGCGTTGCCAGGCTCGCGTCGTAATTTTCCAGGCTGGGATTATCCAGAAGTTGCGCCGAGACGCCGCCGTGGATCGACAGGCCAATGTCTTCGAGAAATGTCCCGTA
>JBOGJX010000283.1:0-6694 GCA_050745285.1 Terriglobia bacterium | reverse complement strand
GATCAGTTCCACGATTTTGTCGTACTCATCGGGCGGGAGGACGCGGACCAGCGTCATCATGCCTTGCATAAAGCCGCTCCATCCGGGCCGCAATCCGTAGTTCTCCGGCTTCCACACCGCTTTATCCATCACCATCATCGGGCCTTCCATATAGGCGTCTTGCGGAAAACCCGGAACGCTGTTGGCATTTGCGCTGATGTCAACGTTCATATTCGCTCCCGATATCGGCGCCCCGCCATACTGCATTCCCGCCATGCTGTGATTCGTGTTTTGCATCGCGGCATTGGCCTTCTCGGGTGAGAGAGGAGTGTTGCCCACCGGTTGATCGTTGGTCGAGCCCACTCCAAGTCCACGCCCGAGACCTGGGCCGTAATCTTCACCCATTGGAACTCCTGGCGTTCCTGTAAGCATTCCCATGCCCTCTTCCATCGAAAGTCCTGCCGGCATGCCCTTCCCCAAACGCGTCATAGAGCCGACCGTCGAAGACATCTGGTTCATCATGTGGTGCGGCAGATGGCAGTGCAGCATCCAGTCGCCCGGATATTTGGCGTCGAACTCGACGTCGCGCGCCTCAGCAACTCCCACAAGGACCGTGTTTTCCGGTCTCCATGTGGATTCCGGCGCGCGCCCGCCTTCGGTGCCGGTGACGTAAAATGTGTTGCCGTGCAGATGAATGGGGTGGTGATCCATGCCCAGATTAATCATTCGGATGCGCACCCGGTCTCCGAGCCGCACCACCATGGGCGTGATCGCCGGACCTGCCTTGCCGTTAAATACCAGCCAGTTGAACTCCATGTTCATCGTGTTGGGAACGCTGTTATTCGGAAGCACCGCGTATTCCTGCATGAGGATGACGAAGTCCTTGGCAGCCCGGGGATGGTATGGCTTCTTCGGATGCATGATGAAGGCTCCGAGCATGCCCATCATTTCCTGCATGGCCATGTGGGAGTGGTAGAAATACGTGCCTTCCTGGTGCAGCGTAAACTCGTAAACAAAACGGCCGCCCGGCGGGATTGGAGCTTGGATCACGCCCGGAACGCCATCCATGTCCGCGGGAATTTCAAAACCGTGCCAGTGCATGGAGGTTGCTTCCGGCAAGTGGTTGTCGACAATGATGCGCACGCGGTCGCCTTGCATGATCTGAATGGTGGGTCCCGGGCAGGTGCCGTTGTAGCCCCAGACGTCGATTGTCTTGGTCGGATGGATCTGGCGCTTGACGGGTTCCGCGACGAGATGAAACACCTTGACGCCGTTCTCCAACTCCCAGGGAAGGTCAGGAATGTCCGGCGTTTGCACCGGCAGAAACTCTCCGCTGTACGATGGATTTTGAGTCCCCTGATTCATGTTTATTTGCACGTGATCATGCTGCATGTCCGTGTGCTCGTGCTGAGCCGCCTGAGCCGGCCCGGTAGCGAACGCTCTGGTTCCGGCCAGCAAGCCCGCCCCGGCGAACGCTTTGCGAAAAAAATCTCGTCGGTTCTTACGCATGAATTCCTCCTGCTTTAGAATCTGATTCAAACGCCGCGCGGCGTGTATGGAGTGAACGGTCCTGCCCGCCTTTCCCGATTGAGGCGCTGCCAGAAGGAAGCGGCTTTTTCCACTCCTCTTCGACTGCGGGCGGCAACTTGTCCATGTGACTAAGGAACGTCACCAGTTTCCAAATTTGTTCGTCGCTCAGGGTGCTTTTCCAGGCGGGCATGCCGGTCCAGCGCACGCCGTGTTGGATGATGTAAAAATTCTGGTTCTCGGGCATGTCGGGCATGTCCTCCATGACCATGAACTGCGGCGCCGGGGGATAGAACGGATGGCCGAACTTCTTCTCAGGATGATCCGGAGCGCCGTGGCACGCGGCACAATAGGTCTTGTAAAGCTTGACACCATCGATCAGATTGGCTTCGGTTGGCTCGATGGGATTCTTTTGCTCAGGCGCATGACGGTCCGTGGAAGCATCCATGAAGGCCATCGCATTCCGTTTTTCCAAAGCGGAAGGTTGGAGATCGGCCCGCAAATCGAGATGACCCATCCTGAGATACAGATAGGCGCCGCCCCCAAGGACGGCTAGCGTGACAAGAACGCCAAGAAAGAAATTCTTCATAACGAACCTCCTTTCCGATTTTGTAATTAGGTGGAGATCTGGTCATGGTCCTGTGCTCGCAATCGTCGCATGCGTGGCAATAGCCCAAGCAGCGCGCATGGAATCGTGGCGCAACGGATCAGACCGCGTGGGTCAGATGAATGCGGAGGATGTGGCTAAATGCGGAGGAGGGATTCTTTTTGACAGATCTCTCTGCCCGATAAAAAACCGGGCGGAGATAAGGAAGTGCTGATGAAAAATGAAGTTGCAGAGCGCAATTGGAAAATCTGCGCAATCGGCGCAAAGGCCGGGGTGGAATGATGCTGGATGGTGGCGGGTCCCGCAGGAATCAAGAACGCGGGTTGCTGGTAATGGCTGATGCAACCGTTTGCCGGAGCGCCGCATGGCGCACCCTGCTTCTTGCCTGAGAGAGGGTGTTGGGCTGGGCAGCATTTATGGCAGTGGGCCATCCCCGGCATGGCGGACGAGTCAACGGATTGCGCGCAAGCCTGCGGAGAGCAGAGAATTGGGCAGGCGAGCGCATAAAGAGACGCCACGCCGAAAGTGACCACCAAGGCCAATGAAAGACCGAGCCGCCGGAATGTCCTCTTATTGCGCATAGACTGCTATTTGACCTTACTCAGGGTACTCTCCTGTATCACTACTTTCAAGGGGTACCCGGGCGGGCCCCAAACCGGCTGGAGGGCAGTACTCCTGCAGCCAACTCGTTCTTCAACACATCATGGATGCTCTCGATCGTCTCCGCTTTCTCCCGATGCCACGCCAACCATTTCGCCGGCGTCCAATCCCAGACATTGCTGACCACCGCGAAGTGCTTCATCGCCGTGCCTTCGCCGAACACCCCCCTGCCGCTTTTGCAACCGCAGCCCACATAACGCAAGGCTTCCTCGCTTTTTCTCCAGCCCTCTCCCCTGGGGGGTGGCGAGCATAGCGAGCCGGGTGAGGGGTCTTGGCCGAACTTTCCGGAGCAGTCGCTCATGTCGCTTGGCGACACCCACAAAGCATGAAAATAAGACCGGAAGGGCATAGCTTTTTAGCCATGCCACATGCCAAGCACCCCTCATCCGCCGCTTCGCGGCACCCTCTCCCCAGGGGAGAGGGCAGGAATCGTAGTTCCCGTGGCAATACAGCCCTCTCCCGACCGCGCGGGAGAGGGGGGACCACGAAGTGGTGGGTGAGGGCGTTTCCAGCAAGGTTAAAACCGTGCCCTTCCATCCTCCTGACCGGAATTTTCGAAGCAGAATCTGTAAGCGCGGCATTCCGAGGAGCCGAAGGCGACGAAGAATTTATGCCTTGCGCCCAGACGGCATCCAACTAATTGTGGCGGCTGACGGTTGACAGCGAGAGGGGCCGGTTTGATAATGGACCTTGCCCGAGGCTGAGTTATGCTGTCATGCGCAAAAAGGCAGCTCCGCGCTGAGCGTCCAAGGGGGTAACCATGGCCACCACAACTACCGCCATTCATAAGTCTCCGGCGCTTTCACCGGAGGCATTGATGAACGCTTACCGCACCATGTTTATGGCACGGAAACTGGATGATAAGGAAATCCAGCTTAAGCGGCAGAACCTTTCCTTCTTTCAGATTAACGGCGTGGGGCACGAGGCTATTCAAGTGGCCGCTGCCATGTGCCTGAAGCCGGGCTACGATTGGTTTTACCCCTATTACCGCGATCGCGCACTGTGCCTTCAACTGGGAATCACGCCCTTTGAAATGTTGCTGCAAGCGGTGGGTTCCAGGGACGATCCCGCCTCGGGCGGCCGCCAGATGCCCTCACATTGGTCATCCCCATCCCTCCATATTGTGTCCTTATCGAGCCCAACGGGCACCCAGGTCCTGCAAGCGGTAGGCGCGGCGGATGCCAGCCTTTATTTTGCCCGCGTCCGCGAGGCGGCAGAGCTTTCGCGCAGCTTCCACCAGGACGAAGTGGCGTTTACATCGCTAGGCGAGGGCGCGACCAGCGAGGGCGAATTCTGGGAATCGCTCAACTGGGCCTCGAACGGGAAATTGCCGTTGTTTTACGTGATCGAGGACAATGGTTACGCGATCTCCGTCACGGCGGACGTGCAGACCGCGGGTGGCAGCATTTCCCGTCTGCTCAAGAATTATCCCAACCTCCTCACGCTCGAATGCGACGGCACGGACTTCGTCGCCGCCTATGAAGCCTGCGCCAAGGCCGTGGATCACGCCCGGAAGCGGCGTGGCCCGGCGCTGGTGCACGCGCACGTGGTCCGGCCCTATTCGCATTCACTTTCGGACGACGAGCGCCTTTATAAGCCGGAGTCCATCCGCCAGCAGGAAGCCAAGCGCGATCCGGTGGCGCGCTGCCGCCAATATCTTCTGAGCCTCGAGCTCATGACGGAAAAGGAAATGACCGAGCTTGAATCCGCGGTTGAGCTGGAGATCCGCCAGGGGGCGGACCGGGCCTTGGAAGCGCTGCCCCCGGACCCTGCAACGTTGCCGCTTTATCTCTTCTCCCCATCGTCCGACCCCACCTCCGACCGCTTTGATAGTCCGCCTCATTTTCATGGCGAGCCGAAGACGATGGTGGACCTCATCAATGCGTGCCTGAAGGATGAAATGGCGCGCGACCCGCGCGTGTTGGTGTTTGGCGAGGATGTAGCCGACTGCAGCCGTGACGGCGAGTTGCCGCAAGTGAAGGGAAAGGGCGGCGTCTTCAAGGTGACGCACGGTTTGCAAAGACAGTTTGGCAGCGCGCGATGCTTCAACACTCCCATCGCCGAAGCGTCCATCGTGGGCCGCGCCACCGGCATGGCGGAGCGTGGATTGAAGCCGGTGGTCGAAATTCAATTCTTCGATTACATTTGGCCGGCGATGATGCAGATCCGCGACGAGCTTACCATGATGCGATGGCGCTCCAACAACGGCTTCTCCTGCCCAATCGTTATCCGCGTGCCGATTGGCGGCTATCTCGCCGGGGGCGCCATTTATCACAGCCAATCGGGCGAATCCATTTTCACTCACCTGCCCGGTTTGCGCGTGGTGATGCCTTCGACCGGGCTTGATGCCAACGGCCTCTTACGCACGGCCATCCGCTGCGAGGACCCCGTGCTTTTCCTCGAGCCCAAGCACCTCTACCGCCAAACCCATAACCGCAGCCCCTACCCTGGACCGGATCACATGATCCCGTTCGGCAAGGCCAAGCTGGTGCGCGAAGGCTCTGACCTTACGATCATCACTTACGGGTCGCTGGTCATCCGCTGCGTCAATGCCGCGAAGACACTCGAAAAGGAAGGCATCCAGGCGGAGATTCTGGACCTTCGCAGTCTTCAGCCCTATGACTGGGATTTGATCAGCGCCTCGGTGAAGAAAACCAACCGCGCGGTGGTGATGCACGAGGATAATATTTCCTGGGGTTACGGCGCGGAGATTGCGGCGCGCATTGGCGAGGAACTCTTCGATTTCCTGGACGCCCCCGTGCGGCGTCTGGCGGGCAAGGACCTCTTCGTTCCCTACCATCCCGTGCTCGAAGCCGCCGTGCTTCCCCAACCCGAGGACATCCTGCGCGTTGCCCGCGCGCTCGCGGCGTATTGAGACCCGCTATTGCAGCGCTGTTTGATGCGCCTGGCATTGGTGTAGCGCAGAGTTTTAACAGCAAAAGTCTGCGCTACAGTCTACACGAGCTCTTCGGGTGCGCGACATAGAAGTTAGGAGCGCGGAAGGTGAATATGGCCCCGCGAGGGGCCAGCCGTCACTGGACCCGATGTATCCGCTACGCAAGGACAGGCGCAGGAAATCAGACAAAACCCTGAACCCCAACTTTTATGCCGCGCACCCCGACGCGTTCCTGCAATTTCCTTTTCCTACGCAAGGAGGTATCCTTCTCGCGCGCAAGCACCGGACGCGCCGCAAAGATAATAATTCCATTTTCAGGTTTTATTCAGGTTCAATGAGTAAGCTGCAATCTGCCGGGCTGGCCGCAGGAGTCCGTGTTATAGGTTCCTCTGTGCCAGCAGAAGTAAGGTCATCGAGTTGAGCTTGAAAGCGTGAGTAGGGTGGATTGGCGTCACAACGAACTGAGCCCCGGACGCTCACCCGCGATCGGATCGGACACGTGATCTACAGACGAGTTTCGAATCTGCTTCTTCTGGTGGCGCTCGCGGGGGGCGGAGCGCTGCCTGGTAGGGCTGGAATCTCTGCCCACTATGTTGGGTCAAAAGCCTGTGCGCTGTGCCATCCAACGATTTATGCGCGGTGGAGGAAGACGCCCATGGCCAACGTGGTGCGCGACCCACGGGCACACCCGGACGCCATTTTGGCTGATTTTTCTAAGCCCAATCCGCTGGTGAAGTTCACTAAAGCCGACATTGCGCTGGTCTATGGGAGCATCTGGAAGCAACGCTACTTCAAAAAGGTGGGCAATGATTATTACGTGCTCCCGGCGCAATGGGATATAGGTAACCACAAGTGGCTCCCATTTTTCGTGAAGAAGGGAGAAGACTGGTGGGCGCCGTTCTACCCTCCCGACAACATGAAACGCCCGACCGGACCGCTGTGCGACGGCTGCCACTCCGTGAACTACAACGTCGCGACTCATACCGTGACCGAGTGGAACGTGGGCTGCGAGCGCTGCCACGGCC
>JBOGJX010000282.1:0-18216 GCA_050745285.1 Terriglobia bacterium | reverse complement strand
GCGCTACCCCTCGTCGGTAAAGGCGTTTTACATGGCGCCTGACCCGGCGCGCCCGGAGCTCGCGCTCTGCGTCGATATGCTCGCGCCGGAGGGATGCGGCGAGATCATTGGCGGCGGCGAGCGCCTCGCCGATTATGACGTACTCATCCAGCGGATCGACGAACACAAGCTTCCCCGCGACGCGTTTGAATGGTACCTCGACCTGCGGCGCTTCGGCTCGTTTCAGCACTCCGGCTTCGGCATGGGCATCGAGCGCGTGGTCGCATGGGTGTGCGGCCTGGAGCACGTCCGCGAAACCATCCCGTTCCCCCGCATGCTCAACCGCCTGACGCCATAAACAGGCTTGGAGGGGCACGCCGCGGCCGTGCAACCCTCCAAACCTGGATTCACTTTACTTGCACGGGCAGTGCGGGCAACCGGGGCAGCAGTTAGCGATCGCGGCCGCGGCTGGTCCTACTGTCACCACCAGGGCCATCAGCGCAGTTGCAATGATCATCCAGTATTTTCGCATGGGGCTTGCCTCCTTTCGATAGATTGAATTCGGGCAATCCGTCGATCAGTGTGCAAACGTCGCCGCACTGATCTTCCGGGCACGTTGACTGCAACCATTGGCGCTGAATTCGCTTCAACCGGCGGAGCAGCAGAGAAAGCGACCTGATTTCCTGCTCAAGTGTTTTCGCTTTGCCGTCCGTCCAGCGGAGAACCTCCGGGCAAGGACACTTGCCGCTCCGAGCCAAACGAAGCAGCTCGTTCATTTCGGAGAGCGTCAGCCCGATAGCTTTCGCCTTGCGGATGAATCTTACGTACCGGATGCTTTCAGAATCGAACATCCGGTAGCCGGTGTGCGTGCGTGACGCTCTTGGCAGGAGACCGCGGCCCTCCCAGTATCGAAGGGTTTTGGATGGAACCCCTGTCCGCTTGGCGAGCAACGAGATCATCAGTGTTTCGTGCATAGAGTTGCCTCATCACAAATGTAAACCTTCCCCCAGCAGGAAGGTGCAAGCCCTTTTTTTCGCGGGCTGTCACGACAGCGTGCAATTTCCCGTGGTCTTGCGACAGGGTATAACCTGAGTTATACTACGAACATGAAAACAGCCGTTTCCATTCCTGATCCGATCTACATCGAAGCGGAGCGCATGTCGCGGCGGTTACGCATTCCGCGCAGCCAACTCTACGCCAAGGCGGTTGAAGCGTTTCTCACTGCCCATCGCGGCGAAGGGGTGAGCGAGTCGCTGAACGCCGTCTACAAGAATGAGACCTCTGATCTCGATCCTGCGGTTGCCTCTCTGCAGGATCTGTCGATAAGCCGCGAGGATTGGTAATGCGCCGAGGGGAAATCTGGTGGGCTTCGCTGCGAACTCCGGCGGGGTCCGAACCCGGCTATCGAAGGCCCGTGCTGGTTATTCAAACCAATCAGTTCAACCAAAGCCTTATCCGCACGGTGGTGGCGCTCGTCATGACCTCTAACCTCGGGCTGGCGCGAGCCCCTGGGAACGTGCTTTGCAAAAAAAAGGATACTGGCCTGCCAAAAGACTCCGTGATCAACGTGTCGCAGGTCGTAACACTGGACAAAAGCTTCCTGACGCAGCGAGTCAAGACCCTTCCTTTCCGGCTGCTTCAACAGGTGGAAGAGGGTTTGCGGCTGGTCATTGGCATTTAGCGTATTGCTGAAAAGCGCGCAGCGGCGGCTTTATGCCGCCATGGATGCGTTGAGATTACTTAACTTGTGGCGATGTAAAATCGCCGCTACACCCGCTTCCGGCGGTAGATCGCATCGATCAGCTCGCGGTAACGCTCCTCCACAATAAATCGCTTGACCTTTAGCGAAGGCGAAAGCTCTCCAGATTCGATAGAGAACTCCTGCGCAAGAAGCGCAATCTGACGAATCTGCTCGTAGGGGGCGAGCACGCGGCACACCTCATCGACTTGATGTTGCATGAAGCCGCAAATCTGCGGAAGCTCAACGAGCTTTCCCCGCGACTCAAATGAAAGCCCTTGTTGGCGGGCCAGCGCTTCAATACATTGGAAATCTGGCACCACGAGAGCGGCAACGAAGTGCCGCTTGTCTCCGAGAACGATCATCTGCCGGACGTAGGGATGTCCCTGGAAGAGACTCTCTATTTTTTCGGGCGAAACATACTTTCCGCCAGAGGTCTTGAGCAGATTTTTCTTGCGTCCGGTTATTGAGAGATACCCTTCGGCGTCAATTTTCCCAAGATCCCCGGTGTAAAACCAGCCATCGCGGAACGCCGTTTGGGTTTCCGCTTCCTGCTTGTAATAACCTGGCGAGACGTTCGCCCCGCGCACCAGAATTTCTCTTCCTTCCTTGCCCTCCTCGCTCTCCGGTTCCTCGCCCAGTTTCACCTCTACCTCGCCGAGCACAGGTCCGACGGAGCCAAGCCTTATCGCGCCGGGATAGTTCACCGCGACCACAGGCGAAGTCTCGGTGAGGCCGTAGCCCTCGTAGACGGGCAAGCCCATGGCGTGGAAAAACGCCGCGATCTCCCGCGAAAGCGGCGCCGAACCGGAGATGAGGTATTTTATCTTGCCACCAAAGCGAGCGCGGATTTTTGCCCCAACCAGGGAATCCGCAATGGAATGCCTCACTCGCAGCCCTACAGGTGCGTGGCGATTTTCGAGACAGCAGGAAGCGTATGCCCAACCCGTGCGATGCGCCCAATGGAAAAGCTTCTGGCGCGCGGGTGAGCCTTGGCGGACGGTTTCGAGCGCCTTCGCGTGCGCCTTTTCAAGCACGCGCGGCACCACGGCCATGATCGTCGGCCGAACCTCAATCATATTTTTGGGGAGCGCGTCGAAGCTCTCGGCATAGGCAATGGAGGCGCCGCTCCAGAAGGCGAAGTATTCGATCATCCGCTCGAGAATGTGCGAAAGGGGTAGGAAGGAAAGCAGCCGGTCCGCCGGCGTGAACTTAAATAGCGGCATGCAGGCTTTGATGTTGGAGACAATATTCGCGTGCGTCAGCACCACGCCCTTCGCTTGGCCTGTGGTGCCGGAGGTGTAGATGATCGTCGCCGTGTCCTGCGGCTTGGCCTTGAGCGCCCGGCCGCTGAAATCCTTTTCCGGGGTGGGCGCGCGCGAGAGTTGATCCTGAATCACGCGCTGGAAGGATTGGATATCCGGAGTGGCTCCCTGCGCCAGGTCCATCACGATGACAAATTCGAGGCCCGGCAAGCCGTCCTTGATCGCAATGATCTTCCGAAGCTGGTCCGGGGTTGAAAGAATGATTCCGCGCGCCTCCGAGTGGCGCATTATAAATTCGATTTCGGAAGCGGGAAGCGTGGGATAGAGTGGGACGTCGATCGCGCCGATCCCCATGATGGCGTAATCGGAGAGAGCCCATTCCTCCCGGTTCTCCGAGAGCAACGCCACGCGATCACCGGGCCGCACGCCGAACCCTTCAAGCGCGAGGCCCAAAGCAGCAGCTAGCCGCAGCGCGGCCATTGAGGATAGTCCCTGATACCGGCCCTGGTTCTTCGACAAGAACGCATCGGGCTTGGCGCGCTTCACGGCCGCCCGCAGAAACAGCTCGTTCAGAGTCTCGAAATTACCGGTTTCCACGGGGTCGTTTGCGCGCGTCATCTTCACGAAGCTACATGAAAATACTTCTCGAGATCCTGGCGGGCCTGTGCCTTGTAATCGGCCAAGGCGGGGCCGTTAGCGGGGTCCGAGTTAAGACTTAAAACCCTTTCGAGCATTTTGCGCGCATCCTCGCGGCGGCCGGTGGCACGATAGCTGTCCGCCAGATATATCATTGTCAGCGAATCGCCGGGGTAGCGTTTGAGGCAATCTTCGAGCAGGCGAACCGAGAGTTGCTTATTGCCTCCCTTGAAAAAGGGCGCTTCATAATAGAGCCGTCCGAGAATCCGCTCGGCGCCATACTCCATGTAATCCGGGTCCAGCTTTATAACCTTCTGCATCTCATCCCGGACAGGATCAATCAGGTGCAAGCCACCCCAGATGCCGCGGTTTTCCGCCAGCAATCCCATGTTCGCGCCTGCCCAAAAATGGCCTTCGGGCCGGCCGGGGTCGAGCGCCTCCGCCTTCTTCCCCGCGGCAACGCCATCTTTCAGGATGGAATCCTGCTGCTTATCCGGCACGTGCTGTGCAAGGTAGCAGTCGTATTCTGCGATGCGCCACCAAGCGTCATAGCTTTGTGGATGTTGCTCAAGCTCGCCGCGCAGAATGGCAATCGCCTTGCGCACATTGTCAGGGTTTTCCCGGTCGCGGTATAGGCTATCCGCCCGGGCTATCGCGCTCGAAAGACCCGTTTCAACACTCGATGCCGCTGAGGTCCCGCCAACGCTCAGCAAGCACAGGGCAAGAAGCCACGCCAGGACGCGGCCCAAGATTCGCGCGCCCGCAAGCTGGTAGGGGCAAGAGCGCCGTTCCATGCCTGTCAGATGTGATTCTCCGCTGTTCCCCTTCAATATTCCGGCCCGCGCCATTTGAGATTGGCGACTTCTGGAGATGACTTGATCCGCAATGGTCAAACCGCGTGATCATACGACAGGAGCTTTCCGGGTGTCAATCAGCAACAACCACCGTGCAAAAGTGGATGTAGCGCAGAGCTTTGCTGTTAAAACTCTGCGGCATTTTTGCAGCGGCGCCCTAATCCTCCGCGCAGGAGACAAACGTGAAGGCGTAGGCGCCGAGTCCGGGTGAAGAAGTTGATAACTCGATCAGCCCGGAGTCCACCTTATTTCCCTTTACCAACCGGTACATGCGCGGTCGGTTGACCACCACGACCGATTTACCACCGCGCATGGCTACGTCTTCACCGGCCTCCTGAGCAGACAAAGGCTTTCCGTCGAGGGTGAGGTCCGCCAAGCCTTCGCCTCCTTCGGGCGGACTCATCACAAGGTTCAGCTCCGCGCCGCGAAACTGCACCGTCAGACGCGAGGGACGCCCATTGAGCGGGCAAGCCTCGACCGATTCCGCCGACGCAAACCACGGACCGTCGAGCCAAGCCACATCGGGCGCGAGGTCCGCGCCGGCATCATAATCCTTCACTTCGTTGGACGCGTAACCCGATTCATTCCCGAGGCGTCCGCGCTTAAAGCCGAGATAAAGCTCGGGCGTCACGGGAACGCAGCGGGCGCCAGGCTTATCCATAGTCCGCAGGGGTTCCATCGGTGCGAGCGGGCTCGCGCTCGGATCAATTTCCCGCAACAGCTTCTGGATGGCTTCTTCGGACTCACGGTAAGCGCCCTCGCCAAAATGGTAATAGCGGACATAGCCATTCCCATCAACCAGGTATTTGGCCGGCCAGCAGCGGTTCGAATACGCCTGCCAGATCTGGTATTCATTATCCAAAACAACAGGATATTCCAGGCCAAGATCCTTCACCGCCCGCTCAACGTGGCTGGATTCGCGCGCAAAATGGAATTCCGGCGCATGGACGCCGATTACAGCGAGGCCCATGCCGCGATAGCGCCGGTCCCACTCTTTGATATAAGGCAACGTGCGGAGACAATTCACACAGGTGTAGTCCCAGAAATCTATGAGCACCACGCGCCCGCGAAGTTGCTCGAGCGTGAGGGATGAGGAATTGAGCCAGCGCCGCCCCACCTCAGGAGCGTGTATTTTTTCATTGCCGTCGAGCCACATTCAAAACGCCTCGTCTTGCGTATAGCGCAGAGTTTTGCTTTTAAAACTCTGCGGCCTTTCCGTATTCATCAGTGCAAATACCTCAGAGTTTCAAAAGTAAAACTCTGCGCTACATCTCCTTGGCGGCGCGCGTGAGATTGAGACGCGCGAGATATATGAGGCGATTTTCTTTAGGGCGCCGCAAAATCGGTTTCGAGTCGTGCCCTAATGTTTCACCTGCTTTACCAGCTCATTATAACTGGCGTGGTAGCGGGCGTCGGCGGGGGCAAGCGCAATCGCCGCGCGAAGCTCGTTGAGAGCTTCCTGTCCATTGCCCTTTCTCACCAGTGCGGAGGCGAGATCGGCATGCACGACGGCATCGCGCGGATTTATTTTCAGCGCACTCCGGTACTCGCGGATCGCCCCGTCCACATCGTTTCCCTCCGCGAGCGCGAGACCCAAAGCAACGTGCGTCTCCGCGCTCGACGGGTCAAGCTCCAGCGACTTCTGGAGCTCGGCGGCGGCGCCGGAATCATCATGCTCGCCATAAAGCGCGATGCCCAAGGCGTAGTGCGACTTCGGGTCCTGCGGGCTCACTTTGAGTGCTTCGCGATATTGCTCGGCGGCGCCCGCCCAGTCGCTCTTCTTCAGCAAATCGTTGCCCAGATTGAAGCGGGCGGGCGTTGTATCCGGGGAGAGCAGAATGGCCTGCCGGTATTCGGCGATGGCCTTATCCAGCTTCCCTTGCGCAGTCAATGCGCGGCCCAGGTAAAAATGCGCGGCGGCGTCCGTCGTGTTCAGTTGAATGGATCTTCGAAGCTCAGTCTCCGCCTTGTCCCAGAGCTCTCGATCGAGAAGCGCTTTCCCTCTGGCCCTGTACTCTTGAGCTTCCAACCAACGTGTGCTCACGGCCGCGTCTTTGAGCGCGGTTTTGGGGACCGCCTGAAGTAGCTCAGTCAGTAGAGCTTTCGTGGCGCCGTCCTCTTGCAGCGCTTTGAGAAATGCGGGAGTCACTTGGAAATTGATCCCGCGCGCGCGCACCAACTGCACGATCCGCTGGCCGGAGACGCCGCCTCGCACCAAGCCGTCTACTTGCTGCGCGGTGAGGGGCTGGCGAGCGCCGGATGCCGGAAGCGGCGCAGGAACCACAAATATCGCCATGAGGAGCAGGCTCCACGTGATGGCGCGGCCACCGTCCGGAACCAGGATCTTCATCTCGGTCTCCCGCCAAAAAAGCTATCACCGATCAGCAAGCCAACCCCCGCATGGCACTTGTGGAAGGTTGGGGTCATCATTGTGCAACTAAAAAAAATCCCGTCGTCCCACTTATTGCAGGTATTTCGCTTCCGCCGCCTTGGCCTTCTTCGCGCGAGCAATTTCCGCCACCAGTTGAGGATTGGAGGGAGAATAAGCCAAGCCGCCTGTGTAGGCGCGGATCGCCGCATCATAATCCCCGCGGTTGAAGTAATAGTCACCGCGCGTGACGGCCGCCTCAACCAGACCGGCAGGGTTCTCAATCGCATGGCTGGCGTGCGTCAATCGCTTTTCGAGAGCGGGTGAGGCTTTCGGCGCCTCACGCGGATGTTCCGGATTGGCGTCCGCCCCCCTGACCGGCGGGGTAGCAGCAGCCGTCGAATGAAGAGGCCGGGCGGGCGCCATCAAGGGTAGCGCTGACGGATTGCCTGGCGTCGTTGATTGCGTAATAGATGCCGGAGGGTTGGTCCCGGAGGGCGCGGACTGAGTGGGTGTGGGCGCCGCATTGGACGCCGCGTCCGGAGCTTTGGACTCCGAATAGGCATCAGTCTCAACTTGAGGCGAATTGCCAGCCGTCCCGTAATCAAGGAAGGACGAAACGCGCATCTTGACGTAGTCCGGATTAAACCAGTAGGTCCGGCCCGTGTAGTAAAGCCACCCACACCCCGCGGCCACCAGAATCAGGACCACAATCGCGGCGATCCCCAGCACTTTGGGCCATTTCCGTTTTGATTTTGGGCGCGGATGGTAATTCGCAAATAGCACGGGACCGCTTGCCGCCGCGCGCGCGGGTGCGGGCACGGGAACAGGCACACGCACAATAGGCGGCGTGCCCTTGATGTTCCCCGCGGCCACAGAAGAAGACTGGGGAGGGCCGGGCACGCCGAATTGGACGTCGATCCCTCCGGACTGCGTCTGGGTTGGGCCGTATGCGAACGGATCTGTGGCCTGCCCAGCCCATTGAGTATGCCCGGCGTCCGGAACCGGAGCGGGCGCCACGACGGCCGCCGGCTCCACTGAATGCTCAAGATCCGCCACAAAACCCTCTCCTGGCGGTGAACCGGATTCGAGCCCGGATACAGGGATCTGCGCTGGGGGAAAGTCTAATGCTGGAGGCGCGTGCGGGATGGGTTCCGGAGCACGCGCTGACTCCGGGACGGGCTCGAGGTCCGGCACAAAGCTTTCCTTCGGCGGGGGAGTGGGTTCGCGCGAGGGGGCCAGGGGGACCTGAGCGCCCGATGGCGGCATCTCCAACGCGGAATGCCATTGCGGTACTGGGTCCGGAATAATAGCTGGCTCGACGGCCGGCTGCGTATCCCGAACAAAAACTTCCCGCCCAAGCGGCTCCGGTTCGGGGGAAGCGGCCACTGCCGGGCGTCGCGCGGGAGCTTTCCGCCCTTCCCAGGCCGCGAGTTGATCAATCAGTGCAGTGGCGCTCGCCGGGCGCTCCCCGCGCTTCTTCGCCAGGGTCCTCATGACAAGGGTTTCCACCACCACGGGCGTCTCGCAGCCGGGCCGCGCGGAAAATGGACGCGGTTCGGCGAAAATCTGCGCGAGCAGCACTTCCATCGCATTCGCGCCCTGGTGGGGCAGCTCACCCGTGAGCATCCGGTAGAGGATGACGCCGAGCGAATAAAGGTCGGACCGGCCGTCCAGCGCTTCGGCGCTGGTGCCGACAGCCTGTTCAGGAGAAATATATTCGGGCGTCCCGAAGAGGGACCGCCCGTCATCCCTGACCGCCAAATGGGCCAGATTTATGAACCGGTTTCTCTTGATGGGGTAGGTTTCAAAGCCGCGTACCATCGCGATTTCTTCTTCGTCTTCGTCGCGAACCACAAGCACGTTGGATGGCTTCAGATCCCCGTGGACTATTCCTTCGTGGTGCGCCCCCTCGAGCGCCATGGCCATTTGCCGGGCCAGAGAACAGGCGCGCGGAAGAGCCAGCGGCGCTTCGTCGCGGAGCAGTTCTTCGAGCGTCCTTCCCTCGACGAATTCGCCGGCCAGGAAAGGCTGGTTCTGCTCCGTCATTTCCAACTCGCCCGGCGGCACGATATTCGGATGTTCCAGCGCACGGATCCTTTCAAGCTCCTCCCGGAAGCTTTCCGCCTCCGCCGGAACCAACGTCATGGGACTCAGCACCCAAAGGCCCCCCCCTTCCACGTCTAAGGCCCGGTAGACGGGACCAAAGTCTCCCTGGGCGATTTCGCTCTGGACGAGGTACTTGCCATTCACGAGTTGGCCTTCCGTAAACATCATCTTTTCCCAGGAAACCCCAAAGCTCCCTTAAATCCAAGGTTAGCATAATCACACTTCAATGGCAGGCTGCAATGGGCCATGGCGGTGGGTGCGGAAAATGCGGATCGCAGACACAGTAGACTCTCCCGCTTGGCGAGGCGTGTCCCCCTCACCCGTCCCGCTACGCGGGCCACCCTCTCCCACAGGGAGAGGGCTGGGCTTCTCGGGGAATTTGTGACTCCCGCCCTCTCCCTACGGGAGAGGGTGCCGCGAAGCGGCGGGTGAGGGGTGTGATTCCTGACGAACAGGCTTGAGTCATGGCCTTCCACGTGAGAAAGCTTGACTCATTTACATCAACTTCTGAAGTTCAAGACTTTCTAGGCATGGCCGTGAGCCACGGCGATGGCGGCCATGTTGACGATTTCCTCAACCGTAGCGCCTCGCTGCAAAACGTGCACGGGCTTCGAGAGGCCCATTAGGATGGGGCCGAGCGCTTCGGCGCCGCCCAGGCGCATCATGAGCTTGTAGGCGATGTTGGCCGCCTCGAGGCCCGGAAAGACGAGCACATTCGCGCCACCCTTAAGGGTTGAGAAGGGATACTCGTCTTCGATAATCTCCGGCACGACGGCCGTATCCGCCATCATTTCGCCGTCCGCGCAGATGTCCGGAAATTGCTGCTTTACCAGCTCGGTGGCCCGGCGCATCTTTTCGGTGAAGGGATGGCGCGTGCTGCCGAAGTTCGAGAAGGAGAGCATGGCCACGCGCGGCTCCACATTGAAATCACGCGCCACCTCGGCGGCGAGCCACGCGATCTCCGCCAGATCCTCGGCGCTGGGATCGATGTTCACCGTCGTGTCGGCGAAGAAATAGATATCCCGCTTGGTGACGATCACGTAAACGCCGCAGACGCGATGTACGCGTTCGCGCGTCCGGATGATCTCAAGCGCCGGGCGGATGGTCTCTGGGTAATGTTGAGAGACGCCCGCGACGAATCCCTCCGCGTCGCCCCGCTCGAGCATCATTGCGCCGAAATAATTCGGGTTGAGCATGACCTCGCGCGCTTCGCTCCGCGTGATCCCGCGCCGCTGGCGCAGGCGGAAGAATTCTTCGGCGTATTCCTCGCCATGCGGGGATCGCTCGGGCTCGACGATCTCCGCCGCAAGCTTCTGGAATCCCAGCTCTCGCAGCCGGGCTTCAATCACCGCGGGCCTCCCGATGAGGATGGGATGCGCAATTTTTTCCTCGATTAATTGGTAGCTCGCGCGGATGATCTTTTCGTGCTCGCCCTCTGGGAACACAATGCGGCGCGGCTTCGCCTTGGCGCGGTTGCGCACGCTCTGCATCACGGCGACGGCGCGCCCGAGGCGCCGCGAGAGTTGCTCGCGGTATTCATCAAGGTCAATCTTCAGGCCCGCCACGCCGCTGCGCATGGCCGCCTCCGCGACGGCGGAGGATTCCCAGATCAACACGCGCGGATCAAAAGGCTTGGGGATGATGTAGTCCGGTCCAAAATGGAGGCGGCCCAAGCCGTAGGCTTTCAGGACCGCGTCCGGAACATCCTCCTTGGCGAGCGCGGCTAGGGCGTGCGTGGCCGCAATCATCATGCCTTCGTCAATCGAGCGCGCACGCACGTCGAGCGCCCCGCGGAAGATGAAGGGAAAGCCCAGGACGTTATTTACCTGGTTGGGGAAATCGGACCGGCCCGTGGCGGCGATGGCGTCCGGCCGGGCGGCCTTGATCTGATCGAAGCTGATTTCGGGCGCCGGATTCGCCATGGCGAAAACCACCGGCCGCGCCGCCATTGAGACCACCATCTCCGGCGTGACCACGCCGCCCACGGAAAGACCAATGAAAACGTCTGCACCGGCCAGCGCCTCAGCCAGCGTGCGCGCATGGGTCGACGCCGCGTACTGCGCCAGCCGTTCGTCCATCCCCTCTTCGCGGCCCTGGTAGACAACGCCGTGAACATCACAGAAAATCATCTGCTCGCGGCTCAGGCCCAGGCGGGCGTAGTGGTCCGCGCAGCCCAGGGCCGCCGCCCCTGCGCCGCTGAAGACAACCTTCACTTCGTCTATCTTCTTGCCCGCCAGCTCAAGGGCGTTCAAGAGCGCTGCGCCAGAGATGATCGCTGTGCCGTGCTGGTCGTCATGAAAAACAGGAATGGACATGGTCCGGCGCAGCGTTTGCTCGATGGCAAAGCATTCCGGCGCTTTGATGTCTTCGAGATTGATGGCCCCAAAGGATGGCTCGAGCAATTGGCAGACGCGAATGAATTCGGCGGGGTCTTGCGTGTTCACCTCGAGGTCAAACACGTCAATATCGGCAAAGCGCTTGAAGAGCACCGCTTTGCCCTCCATCACCGGCTTCCCGGCCAGCGCGCCGATGTTTCCCAGGCCGAGCACGGCGGTTCCGTTGGTAATCACGGCCACCAGGTTGCCGCGGACCGTGTAGTCAAAGCTCAGCTCGGGATCACGCTGAATCTCAAGGCACGGCTCCGCCACGCCCGGCGTGTAGGCCAGGCTCAGGTCCCATTGCGTCTGGCAGGGCTTGGTAGGAGAAATTTCGATCTTGCCCTTGCGGTCCCGCCGGTGGTATTCGAGCGCGTCCTGCTTGCGAATTTCCATAACCCAGCCCCACGGGGGTAGCGCAGAGTTTTGCCTTTAAAACTCTGCGGCTTTTTATCGTCTCGATCAGAAAAACCGCAGACCCAGGAGGTTGCTGAAAAACCCTTTTCGGCTGTCATTCTGAGCGAAGCGAAGAATCGGCTTTTCCCAGAGGCCCTCCGATCAAAGCAGATCCTTCGCGGAGTTTACCCTGAGCCCGCGGAGATTCTTCGCTACGCTCAGAATGACAGACGAAGGGCTCAGGATGACATTTGGTTTGATTGCGGCTCTGCCGTATTCATGCGAAAGACCGCAGAGTTTTAGCAGCAAAACTCTGTGCTACGCCAATCCAAAATCCCAGCATCCAAAATCAAGAATGCCTCAACTGGTTCGGGTGCGGATGGCCTGCGTGGCGCGCAGGGCGGCGGCGGCCACGTCGTTGTTGCGGTCATGTTCGAGTTGCGAAAGCGGGGCCACGCTTGATGCGTTGCCCGAATACATCAGCACCACGCAGACGCGCCGCCGGATGGTGGCGTTGCTGTCATTGAGAAACGGATAGATTGCCGCCAGCAGGTTCTTCTGGCGCGTCAGCTCGATCAGGTAGCTTTGCGCCACGTCGCCGCGCGTCCGCGAGGTAAGAGTATCCACCAGATCTCTGAGGTGCTGCGTCTGGCCGATGGAGGTCTGGGCAAAGAGTATGGCCAGCTTCACGCCCGCGTTCTTTTCAATCGACATGCGCTTTTCGAGATCATTTGCGGCGGCGGTGTCGCGCGCCCTTGCGATACCCTCGGCGGCGTAGATGCGCTCATCGGAATCCTTGCTCGAAAGAGCCTGGACGAACACACCATCGGAGGCCGGATCGCCGATGAAGGCGAGGCCGTCGAGAGCGGCTTTGCGCGTGTTCTTGTCCGTGTCCGTCTGATAGATTTGCAGAAGTTTGGGTACGGCGGACTTGGTCCTCAAAATGCCCACAGAGATGCAGGCAGACTGCCTCACTTCTTTGCTTGGTGAGTCGAGCAGGTCCACCAGTTGCGGTCCGGCGGAAACGTCCTTGATCTTCGCCAGTGCATCGAGCGAATTCGAGGCCAGATCCTCATCCGGCGAGTGCGCAGCCTTGATCAAATCGGGCACGGCGCTCCGTGCCACCAGAATGCCGAGCCCGAGGGCGGCGTCGCGCGCGGCCTGAATCGAGCGGGTATCGTTCATGGCAGCGACGAGCGCCGAGACGGCGCGCGGGTCCAAGCGCATGCCGGGGCTGATGCGCGTGGTGTTCGTCTGGAACCAACCTTTCGCGCTGCTGTAACCCTTCTTCACCATGCCCCGGAATCCCAGTGAAGGAATGTTTCCGGTGTACCATCCCACGACCGCGTGGACGGCCAGCGTGCGAACGTCAGGATCGGAATCGCGCGTGGCAGACACCAACCCATCGAGCGACGCGTTGGTGTGGAGCTTGGCCAGCGCCACAATAACTTCCTTGCGCACTTTACTGCTGGGATCGGTGAGCGCAGCCGTCAGAGCGGGCACGGTTGACGTGTCACCCGAGTCCCCCATCACGTGCACCGCCTTGGCGCGGATGTTGGCGTCCGAGCTTTTTAGCTCGCTGGTTAGCGGATTGGCGGTTTGCTGCCCGAACGCCGCGAGGCCAAGGACAGCGATCAATAGTGCAGTGAGGGCGTATGAAAGAGTCCGTTTGATTGGCATGTGATTTCTCCGGATGAAAAGTCGCCTTGACCTGGGATTATTCATTAAGTCAGGGGCATCGCCGGAAGGGCGGAATTTGAACCCCGTCGAGCAAGGGCCATCCCATCGTCCATTTTGCCTCGTACCGCGAACGGTTCGTTGAAACGATCCGCTCGCGGCACGAGACAAAATAAAAATGGTTTGCGTTCTCAAACGGCACGGTTGAAACCGTGCCCTTCCGGCTATCGAACCAAATCTTCGCGCCAGGCGCCGGACTCAGTGCACGCTTTGGCTGGCCTCAACAAATCCAGCGCCGGGCATGGGCGTGGTGTGCCGATGTACCATCTTCCATTGTCCGCCGCGCCGCTCAAAAAAATTGGTGGTCTCAACGCGCGCTGAGGCAAAATCACCTTCCATGGCCATCGTGACCTGCTCGATCGAGGAAACCCAGGCGGCGTCTCCAAGCACGTGCACCAGCGGGCGGCTAACCGTAACACTCAACTGCGTGGTGGAGCGGAAAATACTGGCGAAGCTG
The DNA here is from genome assembly GCA_050745285.1 of Terriglobia bacterium. Classification (GTDB taxonomy): domain Bacteria; phylum Acidobacteriota; class Terriglobia; order UBA7540; family UBA7540; genus RH2-MAG17b. Next base: position 4,302 of record JBOGJX010000282.1, on the reverse strand, counting down.
TCTTCGATTTCTCCCCAGCCACAAATCAGCGGCCAGCCGGGGTGCAGGCATTGCACCCAGTCCTCATGCCACCATACACCCTTCATCTTAGCCATGTTCAGCGATTCAAGGGCGCGATAGAAGGCGTCATTGGCGTCGAGCACCTGCTGTTCAACTGAGACGGCATGTCGGATTGGGGGCATCGATGCTCCGCGCGAAGCCAGCTTCGCACACGGCATTATAGCTGAAATAGCCGCGAAAAGGCGCGAGCAGGGATAGTCTTATGATCCCGCAACTGCTCCGAAAATGCCAATCGAGAGGGCGGAAGGGAATCAACAGCACGCTCGTTGCAGCACGACTGAAGCCGTGCCCTTCCGGCTATATTTCCATAGGTTCGGCAGATCACCTTTTCCAAACTGCGTGCACGAAAAACTCCAGGTTGCCCTCCGCCCCGGGCAGCGGGCTTTCGTATGAGCCGGACACTTGAAAGCCGGTTTGCTGCATGCTGCGTGCGACCTTTTCCACCGCCTCACGACGGAGGTCAGGATCGCGCACGATGCCACCTTTACCTACGCGTCCGCGCCCTACCTCAAACTGCGGCTTCACCAATATGAGTGCTTCTGCTCCGGGATTCATAAACGGCGGCAGCGCCGGCACGATGATTGTTGCCGAAATAAACGAGACGTCCATCGTCACCAGGGCCACGCACTCACCCAACTGGCCGGGACGCAAGTGGCGGGCGTTGGTTTTTTCCATGACCACCACGCGAGCGTCCTGACGGATTCTCCAATCCAGTTGATTCGTGCCCGCGTCCACCGCGAAGACCTTGGCCGCGCCGCGATCAAGCAGGCATTGCGTGAACCCTCCGGTTGAGGCGCCCACGTCCATGCAGACCCTGCCGGCCGGATCCACGCGGAAATGGCCGAGCGCGCCCTCGAGTTTCAACCCCGCGCGGCTTACGTACTTCTGCGCCTCGCCCAGAATCCTCACGTTCGCGCCCGCTTCAACCGACGCGCCGCATTTCTCGACCTTCTGGTTGCCTACCAACACCTGGCCCGCCAGGATGAGGGCTTGCGCCTTCTCACGCGATGCGGCCACGCCCCGGTCGATCAGAAGGCGGTCGAGGCGAATTTTTGTTGAAGAGGAATTCAGCATGCGGCCAGCATGGACGAGGTTGGGTCAGGTTGTCATCTTCGGGAAGGCCAAAGCCCGCGGCAAGCACTGCTTGCCTCCGCACAGCAAGCGGCGAAGCCGCATGTCGCATCCAAACGTATGGACCGTAATTTGGACAAGCCTGGCCAGAGGCCGCCGCGACTGTACCTTACGATGACGTTTGCGCGGCGTGGGCATGGATGGGCGATGGAAATTCCTCCGCGTAATTCTTGATCCGGTCCACGATGCCGTCAACGTCCAGACCGAATTTGGCGTGCAATAAATTAGGCGCGCCGTGGGGAATAATGCGGTCCGGCACGGCGATGCGCAGGATGCGCGCCGGAATCCTCCGGTCGTGCAGCATGGCCGCGACGTTAGCGCCGAATCCGCCCGATTCCGTTCCTTCCTCCGCCGTGACGAGGAACTGCTTTTCGGCGGCCAGCACCGAAATCAGGTCCTGGTCGAGCGGCTTCATGAAGCGCGCGTTGATCACGGTCGAGTGGATGCCCATCGCGTCCAGCCGCGCGGCGGCTTCAAGGCACGGATACACCATGCTGCCCAGCGCCAGGATGGCGATATCCCCGCCGTCGCGCAGAATCTCCGCCTTGCCAATTTCGAGCCGCTTGAACTCCGGATCGAGCGGCAGGCCAATGCCGTTACCGCGCGGGTAGCGCACGGCCGCAGGCCCGTCCATCGTCACCGCGGTGGCAAGCATATGGCGCAGCTCATTCTCGTCCTTGGGCGCCATCACGGTCATCCCAGGGAACGCCGAGAGATAAACCAGGTCGTAAAGCCCATGGTGCGTGGGGCCGTCGGCGCCCACAATGCCCGCGCGGTCGAGGGCAAACGTCACCGGGAGCCGCATCAGGCAGACATCGTGATAGATCTGGTCATAGGCCCGCTGCAGGAACGTGGAGTAAATCGCCGCCACCGGCCGCATGCCTTCGCAAGCGAGGCCCGCGGCGAAGTTGACCGCGTGCTGCTCGGCGATGCCTACGTCAAAGAACCGCCGGGGAAACTTCTTTGAGAACTCGTCGAGCCCCGTGCCCTCGCACATCGCCGCCGTGATGGCGACGATGCGGTGGTCCTTTTCCGCCAGCTCGCACAGGACCTTGCCAAAGACTGCCGTGTAGCTCGGCGCCTTGGCCGGGGCTTTGTGGAATGCGCCGGTCGAGACGTCAAATTGTGTCACACCGTGATATTTTACCGGCAGCTTCTCGGCCTGCGAATAGCCCTTTCCCTTCTGCGTCACCACGTGGAGCAGCGTGGGTCCGGGGTTGTCCTTGGCCTTGGCGAGCGCCTGCAGCAATTCATCCAGGCTGTGCCCGTTTACCGGGCCTTGGTAGTCAAAACCCAGCTCCTCGAAGACCAGGCCGGGAATCAGCAGGGTTTTGGCCGAATCCAGCAGGTTGCGCGAAAGCCTCAAGAGGCGCGGCCCAATGCGCGGAACGGAGACAATCATCTTTTCCGCTTCCTGCGTAAGCCGGTGGTAAGCCTGGCCGTGCACGATGCGGTTGAGATAGCCGGCAATCGCGCCGACATTGGGCGAAATAGACATCTCGTTATCGTTCAGGATCACCAGGACTTTTTTCTTGAGCGTGCCCAAATTGTTGATGCCTTCGAGGGCCACGCCGCCGGTCAGCCCGGCGTCACCGACCACGGCGATCACGTGGAAGTCATCACCCTTCAGGTCGCGCGCCACCGCCATGCCGAGCGCTCCGGAGATGGCCGTGCATGCGTGCGCCACGTTGAACGTGTCATAGGGACTTTCGCTGCGCATGGGGAAACCGGAAATGCCCCCGTACTGCCGCAGCGTGGGGAAGCGGTCGCGGCGGCCGGTTATGATCTTGTGGCCGTATGCCTGATGGCCCACGTCCCACACAATCTTGTCCTTCGGCGCGTTGAACGTGTAGTGCAAGGCCAGCGTCAGCTCGACCGCTCCCAAACTCGAAGCCAGGTGGCCGCCCACCTGGGAGACGACCGAAATGAGGTAGTCCCGCAGCTCCTCGGCGACGATAGGCAGAGCCTCACGGGGAAGCTTTTTAAGGTCTTCCGGCGAATTGATCCGGGTTAAGTATTGGTAGTCCATTCATGAAGTCCTTTCGATCAAATAATGCGCGATCTCAAACAGCCTCGCGCCCGCACCGCCGTAAGGCGCAATCGCCTCGCAAGCCTCCCGGACCAGTTGCGCGGCCTTGCGGCGCGATTCCTCCGCGCCATAAAGCGCGGGATAAGTCGCCTTGTGCTGCTGCGCGTCCTTGCCGGCCGTCTTGCCCAACTCTTCCGTGGAGCTGGCCTCGTCGAGTAGATCATCGGCGATTTGAAAGGCCAGCCCGATTTTCGCGCCATAAACCGTGAGCCGTTCCACGTCCTCCGGCCCGGCGCCGGCGTAAAGCGCGCCGCCGCGCACGGCCATGCGAATCAGCGCGCCCGTCTTGCTCGAATGAATGTATTCGAGCCGCGACGCGTCTACTTTCCCGTCTGCCGCCTCGAGATCCACCACCTGGCCGCCCACCATGCCGGCGCGCGTGCCGATGGCGCGTGCGAGCTCGCGGATCACCTGCAAGCGGATTTCCGCCGAGGGCGGCCCATCGCTCGCGAGCGCCTCAAATGCCAGCGTCAGCAGCGCGTCTCCCGCCAGGATCGCCGTGGCCTCGCCATATGCCTTGTGGCACGACGGCTTGCCGCGGCGCAAGTCATCGTTATCAAGCGCCGGCAGGTCGTCGTGAATCAGAGAATAGGTATGAATCAGCTCCAACGCCGAAGCGCGCCGTAGCAAGCTCTCCGGCTCTGCCGCGAAAACCCTTCCCGCTTCGAAGCACAAAATGGGCCGCAGCCGCTTCCCGCCCGCGAAGACGGAATGCCGCATGGCGGCGTGGATCGAAGGCGGAAATTCATCCGCCGGCGGCAACATGCGGTTTAGTTCCTCATCCACGCGCTCCCGCGCGAGATCAAGATACTGATGGATTGTCAGCGTCGTTGTTGCGCTCAATTTTTATCACTCTTCCGAAAATCCCGGTCAAGCGGGCGGAAGGGTTCGCCGCGTCGACTTTTAACCATGCCAGAAACGCCCTCACCCACGCTTCGCGGTCCCGTCTTTTTCTTTTGGCCCAAAGGGAGAGGGGACGAGGGTGAGGGGGGCGACGCTCACGGCATGGCTAAAGCCATGCC
>JBOGJX010000281.1:0-11140 GCA_050745285.1 Terriglobia bacterium | reverse complement strand
AGCGTGATGTTGGTTGGCGTGACCAGTTTCGGCAGTGTGTGGCGCCGGCGGTTCGGCAGTGATCCGCGCGACGCAGAACGCTTCCGACGCGCCGCGTACTTTAACACTACCGGTGTTCTGGCAAACGGCGTGGTTGTCCGTCACCGCAAGATCGTGGGCCATGCCCGGTTCAACGGCGCGGGCGGGTTCAATCCTTATTATCCGTACCGTGCGGTTGGCGGTGTGTTTGAATGTGACGAGCCGTCGGTGTGGCAGGGACAGAACAAGGTGTTCTTCGGGCGGCGGCTGGACCACCCGGGGCAGCCGGATTACTTCCTGGTGGTGGTCCGGTCGTGCGAATTCGGACGTGCGGATGTTGGGGCGCGTGGCTGGAAATCTCACGGCAGCCTGCTGATTTCGTTTAGCGAGTGGCGCGACCAACAGGAATTGATGCTGCTGGTACCACCGGACGGATGGGTGCGCACAAGGGTGGGACGCGTAGCTCCATCCGGTGACCCCCTGCGTCCCTGTGCCGCGAGACTGAGGCTGTGCGACGGAGATGGCCGTGAGATACTTTAAGGGCAGCGTCAAGCTGAACCTCGATCGCGACAACGCATTACTTAAGCAGGTGTTGCACAGCGGCTTCGTCAGCCAACAGCAGTTGTGGGAATTCATGGCGCTCAGAGGTCACGAGTCTGGACGCCGCTGCTTTAATTGGCGTCTGAAACGGCTGACAGACCATGGGTTCATCGAGCGCCACGTCTTGCCGAACGTGACGGCTTCATATGTGTACTCGCTTACCGACGCCGGGGTCCGAGGGCTCATTAACCTTCAGCAGTGTCATACGGGCGCCGTAGGATTTTACCAACGCAAGGCGGAGGGTGACAGTGTCGTCCATGCGCTGGACTTGAATGACATCCGGCTTGCGCTTGCTCGCGCAGGGTTGCTTGCAGGATGGAAGTCCGACCTGGAGATCCGGTCGCAGAACGAGTTCACGGACTATGGATATGCCAAGGATTATGATGCGGTTCTCAAACTCCGGCTTGACGGACGAGAGGTCGAGCTTGCGCTGGAATATGAGCGCCACCCCAAGACGCAGGAGCGTTACCTGAACATTGCTGCGGCAATGCAGTCTGAACGGCGCATTGGCCGGTTCCTGTACCTGTTCCCGGATTACCATTTGTTGTGGTTTGTGCGGCGGTTCTTTCAACACAGCAGCCGTGAAATCTACTTCGGGGTCTCGTGCGACTTCAAGCGCGAGCTAATCTCGACCCAGGTGGTTGATCCGACGCGAGCGTATGGCAGCCTCGCCGAAGCCTTGCGCGGATAGGCTTTGCGGCCCTTCTGCGTTCCTTATGCCTTCCTATTGCCTTCCCTTGTGGCGTCGTAGGCCGTTGATACTGCATGTGTTCTTGCCTGACTACCCCCTGTTTTTGCCGTTTTCTTAACAAAAACGACACGCGTGCTTGCGCGTGGTGGTGCGCAGTGCCGCGCAGGTTGTATTGGCATGTTGTGCCGCTGTCGCGTTGGCTTGTGTTGGTGTTGGCTTGGATCGTGCGCGATGGTGACATGACTTGCGCAGTCGATGCGGCACGCGACTGTACGAGTGTTGCGCATTGGTCGGCAGTAATGGCCTGCGAGCTTTGTCGTCGATTGTCTCGACCTGCGGACAGAGAGGTGGCCGGCTTCCTGATCGTGAACGCATCCGCTGTGGCGGCTGAGTGGCGGTGTGACGCTGGTGGTGTTGCTCGTTGTGCAAGTTATGGTGCTCGGTTGCGCGTAGCTGCTGCGTGGGATCGCGTTGTACGTTCGGTTGTACTGTTGGACGCGCGCGATCGGGCCTGGGCCGTGCTGGCGCAGCTTCGCGTCGCGGCGCGCGGAGTTTGTAGTTGCCGCTTGCGCGCAGGGTCGCATAGCGGTCTGGATCGCGTTGGCGTTGTCGCCGCTTGAGTGTGCTGGCTGCCGTGCGGCTGCGCCTGGCATGTCGCAAGCGGTGGCTTGCACGGTATTGCATGGGTTCGGGCAGCACGGAGTGATTTCTTCGGACCGCCACCGTCGCGTACAGGTTGGGCGCCCTCGTGGCTGCCGTGTGCGCCTCTGACGTTTTGTTGTGTTATCGCCAGCTTGACAGCCGGCCGGCACCTGACAACAGGCGCCTTATCTCTTGTGGAATTTTCACGAGAGTTGTGCAGACCTTGGCCACTCCGGGATGCATGACATATGCTCTAATCCTGGCGTCGTGGGCGCATAGCTCAGTTGACCGAGCTCGCGCCGTCTGGCTAACTGCGTGGCCTGTCATAGCAAGGAAAGAGTCTGAAGGTCGCCGGACGTGCTCTGTTAGTTTCTGGGATTTTTCCGTCCGCCGCCCCCAGAAATGAAGGACTTCGGCAATTGTACGGTCAGTGCGAATCCTGTAATAGATTTTTCGCTGGCTCTGCCAGGGCAGACGACATAATCTTACCCGTGGTCGACCGGAAGGTAAGCAAATGTAGTCAAGTGGTTTTCCACTTCACGGCTGAATGTGGTAAACCCGGAGCTCTGCTGATTGGTTCCCGCGCCACCGAACCACCAGGTACAGCCGGTTGAGCTGGGGCGCGAAGAAAGAAGTCCGGGCGCCGGGCACGGTCTTGATTTGGACGATTCTCTGGTAATGGTTCACGTCGTCTTGCTGGATGACAGAGATGAAGCCTTCACCACCGGAAATGTAGATGCGCTTGTGCGCCGCGTCGTACCACATATCGTCAGCATCACCCACGCAAGGAACACGGGCGATGACCTTCCCTGACTGAGTATCCAAAACCAACATTTCTGCCGGCCTGCGGCAGGTGATAAACAACCGACGATCCGTCTCATCCAAGGCCATCGGGAAGTTTTCTCGTGCGCCCCCGACGGTCCACGTTGCCACAATCTTTCGCTCGTTCCGATCAACCACGTCAACGATATTGCCGACAGTCGGAATATTGACGAAAATCCTTGGTCCGGATTCCTCCAACTGGAATGATTCGGGATGGCCTGGAAGCTTTATTGTCCCCAATAGCTTTCCAGTCGAGTCGTCGAGAATGCCCAAGCCAGCATTTCCGTCATCGCCGTAGCCAACGAACACGCGTCGCGCGGCAGGGTCATAGCGCGTATCGTCGGCGTCACTCGGAAAATGAACGATCTTGAGGAGCCTGAACGTGCTCCCGTCAAAGATGCGGCATATTCCATCCCCGCCATTCGCCACGAAAATGCGGTTGGACTGTGGCGCGTAGGTCACCCCTTGCGGCTCGTGCAAGCCGCGAATGGTGCGAATGAGCTTGTTGGCGCGCAGATCAAACACCTCCAGCGTATTATTGTCCAAAGCGGACATAAAGAGCCGGCTCCCTGCCAAGTCCACATCGAAGTGATCGATGCGGCCTTGCACATCGGGCATGGGAATGGTTTGAATCAAACGCAGCGGCGCAGCTTTCTGCGCGTGGGCTGCTGGTGCGAATAGCATACCTATAAGAACAATAAGCCAGATTTTCTTTATCATGTTCCCTCCCTGGGCGAGAATTTCAGTGGAGCAATCTTGATCCGTACTCGATCGCGCGAATCGGAACCCCGTCATCTATGACGGTATGAGCCATGCCTACTCACTCAATGCGCCAAGGGGAAAACCAACTCGCCAGCCATTTTGTTGCCCACTGGTTTGACTTGTCCTGGTGGCAGGAAATGCACGGGTTCGGAATTCCGTAGTTTTCCGTCATCGCGGGTGTGATGAAGCGGAACGTGTGGACGTGAACGAAGGCGCCTGGCACTCCTTCCTTTTCGATCTTTGGCATGTGGCAAGAAATGCACTCACTGCCGGGGCTGCCTGGCTTGTGATGCGTGTGCTCTTCAATCGTGCTCGTATAGGGGCCGTTAAGCGAGCCGGGACCGTGGCACTCAAGGCACATCTGGTTCGACCTCGCCGGCTTGATCAGCTCTGCTACATTGTCCGTGCCGTGTACGTCATGGCAACTGAAGCAGGTGACGCCGTGCCGGTACATGAGGCTCTGCACGTAGTCGTTGCCCTGCATCCGGTTCTTATGCGCTGTGCCATCAGCAAAGTAATAGAAGTCCGTCACACCCAGCTTATGCTGTTCAAGCTTCCAATAGTCCTGCAAGTGGAGCCCGACTTGGTATCCAACCGGCCAGTCATAATACTGCCCGTTAATCGGATTCTTCAGCGGACGGCCTTGCACGTGGCACTGAATACAATCGTCGTCGGCGTCCACATAGTCAAGCCGCGCTGGATTGATGATGTTGGTGAGGTATTGTGCAGGATGCTCCACATGTTCGCTGCCGGGGCCGTGGCAGCGCTCGCAGCCTACGTTCCACTCGGTCACCGTATGAGTGTAAATATCGTAATTCACGGAGTGGCAGCCGTCGCACAGAGGCCCGGTCGGGCGCTTCATAATTGTCAGGAGGGTAGAGCGGCGCCCACCAGTCTTCTCCCTTCTTCACGAAAAACGGGAGCCATTGATTGGTCTTGATATCCCATTGCGCCGGCAGCACGTAATAATCATTGCCCACCTTTTGAAGTAGCGCTGTTTCCAGATGCTCCCATAAACCAGCGCAACGTCGGCTTTAGTGAACTTCACAAGGGGATTGGGTTTCGAAAAATCGGCCACGATGGCGTCGGGGTGTGTTCGTGGGTCGCGCACCACGTTAGCCATGGGCGTCTGCTTCCACCGCGCATAAATCGCTGAATGGCACGGCTCGCAGGCGTTAGACCCCACGTAGCGCGCAGAAATCGCAGCCTTGCCTGGTAGTGCTCCGGCTCCCGCAAGTGCCGCCAGGAAAAGTAAGCTCGCCAAAAAACCCTTTCGCATAGCCCCTCTTTCAGTGCAGGAATGTTAACACCAATTCGCGGACGCTGCATTAACCCAGAATTAACATGTGGTAAGGCGTATGAAAAAGCTAGCGGCGATCCGTCCGCTGGCACACCTACGCGCCGGAGCAAGGGGATCCCTGCAACATCTCCACATGGTCGCTCATCGCTTGCTCGGAGAAGGAAACCTTGAAATCCACGGAGAGAGCAGCTTTTGTACTTCTTCGATCGGGGCTACACCACCAGCGTTAGCGTCACGCACTCCCTATCGATAGCGGTAAGAGTTTCGTCGTCTTCCTCGGTCAGGAGGACGGACTGGTCTGGCTTACGATTTGCCTCCGCCCTGCTCCTACATTGGCGCCAATGCGCGTGGGACGCAAAACCGATTTCTTTCGGACAAATCCTACCCCGATGATAGACAGGATGCTGTTTCAATCAAGGTCAGCCTGGGGCAACTGTCGATGGTTCTTGAGTGAGTCCGTTTCTACAACGGCGGGGCGGAGGACATTGAAGCGATGATCTTCTGCTCGCATCTGCGAGCGGCTATGGAGTGTCTTGACGCCCTGGGGTTGAAAACGCTTGTGGCTTCGACTGCCGCGAATCCTATATGTCAGATGATGGTTGACTGCAGGATTGGTCGTGTACTTGATCTGGCACTTGCGAGATCGAAGTAACTGCCAAGCCTATCTTTCTCTTAAGGCACGGAACTTCCCGTTTGGGGAGAAGCAAACGGCGCTCGTTGAAAGGCTAACCGCCACGCTCGCCCCGCACGTTGATTCTGATGGCGCGAACGGAAAAACCTTCCCGCTCCGCGCCGAGTTTCTATGAACGTTAGAGCAAACTCTGGCGGCTGTGCGCCGCCTTATCCCAAATGAAAGGAGGTGAGTCCCGATGCACGAAGTCACCTTAATTACAGACGGCAGTTGTCCACTCGGGAACCCCGGGCCTGGCGGCTGTGCGTGCCTCATGAAGTGTCAGACTCACGAGCGCGTTCTCACGGGTGGTCATCCTGCGACGACGAATAATCGAATGGAGTTGATGGCCGCGATCGAAGCATTGCGCGTGTTGAAGCGGCCGTGTCGAATCGAATTGCAAACCGATTCGCAATACGTCAAGAAAGGAATGACGGAATGGCTTCCGCGCTGGCAGGCCAATGGGTGGAAACTATGCCGCTCTCGGAATAGTTTCCACTATTCCGAGTTCAGAGATATGCCGCGCTACAGCCAAGCTGTGGAGGAAAAGCCTTGTTGACACAGGTCTGTCGGCTACACGCGCTCGACATAGTCTTCTCCAGGTCTCCCAACCGGAACGTGTTTTGAGGATGGCCAGTAGCCGCATTCGGGATCGTACAGGTCCAGGCACAGTTCCGGATGGTTTTGGTGCGAGATTATTCCCCTGTAAGCAAAAATGGGTGAGGTGCTGGTAAGGGATCACGCGATTTTGAGCCGTGGTCGGACGCCTCGAGGATTTCGATGGCTGGCTCTACAGGAACCGCCACCGCGGGCAAGGCCGAGATTCGCACTTTATAGACTTTTGAGGAATTTCATCAATTTATCGTCGGCATGATAACGCCCATTGGGCATCTTGTTGATCGGTGGGATTGAGGTGAGGAGTTTCTCTTTCAATGCCAGATTGGCTTCAAGATACATTTGTGTGGTCTCAATCGATTCGTGGCCCAGCCAAAGGGCGATCACTGAACGATCCGCGCCGGCCTGAAGTAGCTCCATTGCCGCCGTGTGACGAAGTACATGTGGCGTTACTCGCTTTCCGCGTAGCGAGGCGCACTGTTCCGTGGCCGTCGCGAGATGCTTTGACAAGAGATATGCCACTCCATCCGAGCTTATTCTTCTCCCACGAGCGTTTGGGAACACGAAATCATCGGTAGATCGCTGCGGCTCCTGTAGCCAGGACTTGAGCACGACAACAGCTTGTCTGGTGAGCGGGGTGCAGCGCTCCTTGCGACCTTTGCCGCTGCAGTGGATATGTGCGCCTGCGTCGAGCACGACATCCGATCGCCGAAGCGCGGTCATTTCTGACACGCGCAAGCCGGTCTGTACCGCGATCAAGAGGAGCGCATAGTCGCGGTGCCCGGACCAAGTGTGCCGGTCAGGTGCAGCAAGAAGGGCATCAATTTCCGGCCGGGATAAAACCCCAATCAGCCTTTTCTGATAGCGCTTGTCGGGTATTGATATAACTCGTTGAATCAAGCCCAAGTGCTGAGGCGTCTGGTAGGCAGCGAATCGAAAGAAGGACCGGATTGCTGTCAGCCGCAAATTCCGGGTTCGCGTTCCATTCCCGCGCTTGTCCGCCAGACTGTCAAGGAAGGCTGAGATTGTCTCCGGGTTCAGATCAGGCAAATCGATTTTGGAAGGCAGTTTCCGGGATCGCTCCGAGACGAACGCTAGAAGGAGGCGGAACGTATCTCGATAGGAGTGAATTGTGTGCGGGCTCACTTGCCGCTGAGCCGTCAGCCGCTGAGTAAAAAACTGTTGCAAAAGGGCTGGAAATCCCTGTTCGTTACTCATGACGAGCCCTCCCATCTCTTTTCAAATCGGTCGGCAGCGAGCTTGCGTAGCTCCGGATAAAGAGACAGATACCAGTAGGTGTCTTCTACGCGACCGTGACCCAGAAAAGCGGAGAGTGCAGGCATCCGCCGTTCAACGTCCTCACCTGCCTGGTACCAGGCGATCAGCGTGTTGACAGCTAGGGTATGCCTCAGGTCGTGCAGCCTTGGCTTACGTTGGTCGGTGGCCTTCCATAATCCAGCCTGGGTGCCAACCTGGCGAAACGTAGTTATGAGGGATGTATACGAAAGCCGTCTACGGTACTCATTAACGAAAAAAGGTCCACTGATTGTGCGCAGCCACGCATCCCGCCGGGCTGCATACTCGGCGAGTTTCTCTCCTGTCGATGGATGCACGGGAACCAGGCGGTTCTTGCCGAATTTCGTTTGCCGGATCGTAAGCACACCCTCCGGAAAGTCGACGTCTCCCCGTTCCAAATTCAGCACCTCGCTGGCTCTAAGGCCGGTCACGGCCAGGAGTCCGAACACACAGTAGTAGGTATGTGGGCGAAGACCACCCCGCGCCGTTAAGGATTTGGCAGCGTCGAGGAGCCTTTGTACTTCGTCGTCGGAATAGATATGGGGTTGTGGACGCGAGGCGGAATAGGGCAGCAATCTTTTATCGGGAATCTCAGTCCGAGGATCCGTGGCGCTCCAGTATTCGGCAAAGCCCCGCACGTAACCTAGACGTTTTGCCCACGTGCAGGCGAGATCCTCTCGGGGTTCGGTTGCCCATTCCAATGCAAGTGACGTCGTTAGGTAATCGGCATTACGCTCCTCGAGGAAGCGGCCAAAGTTACGAAGGCACCTCGAATTGTCCTTCAGCTTGAACCCAAGACTCCGCCGAAGCTCCAGGTACGAATCTATGGCTTGTCGAAGCACAGTCATCAGACACGTCCTGGCCAGTGGGGCGCGACTGCTCGAAGAGAGGCCAAGTCGACCTTGGCGTAAATGGACGTTGTACGCGGGTGCGAATGCCTGAGAATCTCGCCGATTTCAGCCAGGGACGCACCGTTGTTAATCATGTGGGTTGCTAGGCTGTGCCGGAAGAGATGTCCGCCTTTACGTTGAGAGGTAATACGGGCCCTTCGGAGAGCACGCCTGACAATGCAACAAACTACCGATGGGCTCGTAAAATCGCCAAGGGGAGCACGGTGCCGAACAAATATCCGGCGACTTCCATAGCGTGGCCTTGCCTGCTGCACGTACCGCGCTAGGGCTTCACCGACCTCTGCTGGCAGCGGCAACTGTGCTGGGGTACGGGTCTTACTGCGGATTGTCAGCACGCCTGATTCCCAGTCAACGTCGTCCAACGTCAGCCTCATTATTTCTGCACCCCGTAGCCCTAAGCGCGCCAGAAGGAGGAGAAAAGCGCGATCGCGTAACCCGCATGGCCGAGTGCAATCACAAGAGTCGATGACCTTCTGCACATCCTGTGCTGAGATGAACCGCGGGAGGGCAGAAAGAGACCATAAAGCGACCGTAGGGACGCACGCAGCCAAGCCCCTGTGTAGTGCCCCACGCTGGAATAGAAACCTCAGAAAAGAACGGAGGCCACTCACGACGTGTTTAGCCCGTGCAGAGCTGACCCGACTCGCTGTTCGCTGGATGAAATTCGTAACATCGCGTGGCTGAAGAAAATCAAAATCAGCCCTATCCTGCGCATGGCATACCGCAACGAATTCGCGTACTGTAGCTACGTAGTCATCGATCGTTGCCTCAGCGAGTCCACGTTCTTGCCGCAGATATTGAGCGAATTCGCGCACCCGGGGTGAATCGCAGGGCTGATTGATTCGCGACTCGGGTTGGATCAGCTCGAGAAGCCGGCGAAGTCCAGTAGCGTAGTCGTGGCGCGGTCGCAGTTTTTGTCGACGATACGTCAAGTACTCGTCCACGAGAGGCTGGCCGAACTGCTGCAGGGCAAGCCCGCGCTCTTTCATCCAATCTCCGACGTCCGCCAACAGCCGTAACCAGAGATGACCTGTGAATATAGCGAACCCCTCATCCTTGAAGCTTTTGCTCGTACGCTCCCAGAAGAGGCGCGAGCGGTCCCTGTCTGATCCTTTCCCTGATTACATCCAAGACGAATGAGTCGCATAGAGATTTATAGGTTTGACCCGGCATATCCAGCCTGGGAATCGCCATGCGCTCTGGTTCAATCAAAACAAGTAGCCGGCGAAGGCCATTGAGGTGATCACGGCGCGGCCGCAGTCTCTGATGACGAAACGTCAGGTACTCGTGCACAAGGGACCGGTCAACCTGCTGCAAGGCAAGCTCGTGCTCTTTCATCCAATCTCCAAAGTCCCCCAGCAGACGCAGCCAGAGATGCCCGGTGAATATAGCGAATCCCTCATCTTTGAGCTTTTGCTCGTACGCTTTTAGATGAGGCACCAGCGGTCCCCGTTTGATCCTTTCCATGATTCCATCCAAGACCGATGAGTCGCAGAGAGATTTATAGGTTCGACCCGGCCTATCCAGTCTGGAAATCGCCATGCACTCTAACAAAGAGCAAGGCTGCAGGGTTGTCCAGATGGATGTTCTTCTCAAGCTGACCAGCGTGGTTGGTCATGAGGATCAAGTCCCTGGGTGACAACCGTTTGGAAGAAAACTAAGTTGTTCTTGACAAGACGCTGAATCCGTCGGCACTCATCCCGTCGTCGTTGGGCCAGACGGTTCTTCTCAACAGCATCAGGATGACGCCGCCTGTATTCTCCTTTGTAGGTCGGATGGGCATCTGCCCATTTCTTCTGACTGTCGCGGCATACCTGTCGATATACTGGATCGGCACGTTTTTTCTGGCGGTGATATTCAGCGCGGTGATGGCGCTGGCATTGTGAACGGCTGCAGACGAACTGCTGGGGCCGGTACGGTGAAGGGGAGAAAGGTTGCTGACAGTACATGCATCGGCGGCACCTCATAGGGCTCAAGACCTCGGTCAGCCAAGAATATGCCGACGAGGAGCCTCGAAAGCGAGGGCCGCCTTGCACTATTTCCTCGGACTCCGAATAGTTTCGAACTCGGCATAGTGGAAAACGGCCTCGGGCAAGCCAGTGCTGAATCAGGACTTGTGGGTTCAGCTCGAACAACTGATTCAGAAGCACGAGGTGCACTGGAGTTGGACGCCAGGTCACAGAAACGACAACAAGGATCAGAATCGCGCCGATAAGTTGGCGGCACTGGCCGCACGCGAACAGGCCGCAGGGCCAGCGCAGGGATGAAAAACGTATCCTTATTGTACGTCTGTAGAGCTAGCGCCTGGGCGGAGCCGTTTACAAGCTTCCGAAAGTTATTGATCCCGGCGTGCGTTGGGCTTGTAATTCGCGAGCCTTCCTTTGATGAGCCCGTTCAACATCAACAACTGCCTCGCTTCCATGCCATGTGGGTTGCCGGAGCGTAACCTTTATATCTATGGGAGCAACGGGTTGCGGCTTGGCAATCGCATCCGAAACTTCCGTTTTCTCGGGTCTGAATCGAAGGCCGCCCGTGGTATTTCTGCCGCCTCTGCCGGGATGGCGGCAAAAGTTTGACATCCCCGGCAGTCTGCATCACTTCCACGATTGTTTTTTTGGCGTTTGATTTTGGGTGATTCTCGTCAGATCCATGCGAGGGGCGGGTCATTGCAAAATTCTCCGGCTCCGCCGGGGGATACTTACCTTTGGAGGTGCGTTATGTTCGGAAAAATGACTTTAACTACGATGGCTGAACTTCGGAAAGACGAGCCGCTGGAGTCGGCAGTCGCGAAGTTCATGGAAATAACCGATGGG
>JBOGJX010000280.1:0-5443 GCA_050745285.1 Terriglobia bacterium | reverse complement strand
CGATGAGGCCGCGCCTGGTTACGCCGGTTCCCTCTGGTGTGCAGTGGGTTTGCTCCACGCAGATCAGGCGCCGCAAGAGGAGACTGCCGAAAGTCCGCGCACAGAGTGTGCAGCGGCGATGCTATATCGCTACAGGTCCACTTTTCGCCACACCTAATGCCGGCCCAAAGCCGCCTACGCGTTTTTCAGCGGCCTTGTAGGCCACAGGATCCTGTATTTTTCTTTGGAGGAGGCTGTTATGTTACATGAGAAGAATGTATTTTTTAATTTCGAGGACTTTCTTACAAAATTGGGTAGTGGGAAAACAATATTGGAGTATCCTGCGAAGCAAGACATCTTCAAGCAAGGAAGCGCCGCGAACGCGGTATTCTACATCCAGAAAGGGAAGGCGAAGCTCGCGGTCGTATCCAGCCGGGGCAAAGAGGCTGTACTCGGAATTCTCGATCGTGACAACTTTTTGGGCGAGGGCTGCCTGGCCGGGGAATCACTTCGGATGACACGGGCAACCGCGATTGAAGACTGCATTGTCGTCCGATTCACAAAAGAGACAATGCGCCAATTGGTCCACCAGGAGCCTGGGTTTTCATATTTTTTCATGTCTCATTTGCTGTCTCGTCACGTGCGGATCCAGGAGGATCTGATGGATCAGCTCTTTAATTTCAGCGAAAAGCGCCTGGCAAGAACTCTATTATTGCTGGCCCACGCCGGCGAAAAATCCTCACCCGCGCCCGTTATTCCGCCCATCAGTCAAGAGACTTTGGCGGAGATGATTGGGACTACCCGGTCCAGAGTCAGCCTTTTTATGAATAAGTTCAGAAGGCTGGGCTTCGTTGAATACAGCGACGGATGGAAGGTCAACGATTCACTTCGCACCATTGTCATGCAGGACTAAAGACACATTTTTGTAAATCAGAGCAGGGCTAAATCCTCGGGGAATGCGTGATTTCTACCTTGTTTTCCCCCGGGAGACGACGGGAAGTGGCGTGCGCTGAAGATACGGTTGAAGTCGTGCTCTGCTGCAGCGTATAGCGGGCGACGCGGCTCTATTGGCCCGTCCTATGGCCTTTCTCCTTGTGCATCTTCATCACCGTCCGCGCTGCGACTTCCTTGGCCCGTTTGCCATAGCGGCCGGACCTCTCAGCGCTTTGCTTGATATGTTCATACTGGCGCTCCTCTTTACTACCTACTCCTCGTAGATGCTTTCCTTTTGGCATGACATATCCCTCCGTTTGTACTGCTGACGATTACCAATTATCCTGAGAGCTTCCTCTATAGCGGCGCCCTCTGAGCGCCGGTGCAGCATTTGGTATCTGTTTTGTAGGGGCGTTGCTCGCTGTCCCCAAGCTTTGGGCTGGGCAAGCCCCACCCCTACGAAAGCGGGAGCAAGCTCCCGTACTCCAAAACGTCTGCGGCACGGTCTACCATCGACAATTTTTTGTCGATATGAGCGCCCCAAGACCCTTATTGCTCGAATACGTCTTCGATCTGTCCAACTTTCTTCTGTATCTTGCCTGCCGTCTTTTCACCTTTACCCTCTTGTTCCACGTCCGGCCTATTTGCGGATTTTCCGGCGCTCTCCTTGATTTTGCCCTTTACTTCGTGGAATTTACCTTTGACCTTATCTTCGGTGCTTGCTTTCATGTTCGTCTCCTTTTTCCCAGATTTGAGCTTTGTTACTAACCCGGATTATTCATGAAACGATTGGCACTCGCGGAAGGGCGGGGTTTTAACCCCGCCGAAAACGGCGGTTCCTTCGGTTCCCCCTTTCGTACCGCGAGCGGCGGCGGCCTTTCATGCGCTACGGCCACTGGAGACACTTGACTTGTGGCTCCACAAAATTGCCATTACATCCCTCACGCGCGATATTCAGCAACATGTTAAGACGCCTTCAATGAAAAGCCGGGGAACAAAAACGTCCTGCGTTCCCCGGTTTGCGATCTCTGTCTCACAGGCTACAACTGGGGCGGCTGCTGTCCGGGCTGTTGCGGGGACTGCGGCTGATTCGTCTGTTGCCCTGGCTGGTGCTGTGACTGCTTCTGGTCCGGCCGCTCTGGATTAGAGGGCGGGGGTGCTGGCTGCGGTTGATTCGGCTGCGCCCCTGGCTGTGGCGTGGGCGGCGGCGGCTGTGGTTGATTTGGCTGCGCCCCTGGCTGTTGCGGGGGCTGCGGCGGCTGTGGTTGATTCGGCTGTGCCCCTGGCTGTTGCGGGGGCTGCGATTGATTCGGCGGCGGTTGGGGTTGGCGCTCCTTCTGGTCCGGCCGCTGCGGGTTTGATGGCGGGGGCTGCCCCGGTGTTGGGGGTTGCTGATCTGGTTGCTGCTGAGTCTGTGCGGGAGTTGATGTCAGCGGCAGCGGATGAGCCGGGCGCGCGATGCCTGGCATCGCCCATACCACTAAGCCCGCAGCCGTCCCTAATGCGAGAACATGTAGGTTTTTTTTCATTTTCATTTACCTCCCAAGGTCGTTAGGCTTGCAGCGTCCTTAGTGAACGCGGCATCGTATGATTGAGCGCAGGATTCACATAGAGATGGAGCAGGTAGGACTCCAAAAGCCTCCAGCCCAGGTAAATTCCCAGCAGGAATCAGGTGAAGCATGTAGAGCGAACTGCCGCGAGGCACGCGCCTCCCCGGACAAAGTCATTGAAAGATTTAGGGGACTGCGCACCACATTATGCGGTTTGAAATTATCCTCTTTCCGTTGCGTAAGTTGCGCCGCACGCTGGCGAAATCCTTCGCAAATGAAGTTCGAATAATCGTTTGTGGATTGCAACCAAACGTCCGAGCCATCCTCATCGCGCGAGACGTATCGAGGGGCCTTGCCGGTTTTGCCGTGACGAAAGCGAGTAAATCCTTCCGCATGGCTAGACAAATCTTCGCTGTTTGGGCGTATCGCATTCTCCCATAACGGCCCGCTTTTACCTGGCTTTCGCTCGCTTGCGACCGCCGGAACTGCGGCCCTTGGCGCTCGCTATCCAGTGATAGACAGAAAAGATACTCCCCAGGATCGAGATGAATATCAGGCCCCCAATCGCATACTCAAAGCCTCGCGACCGGGCCAGCCGAAGCAGCTCGTTGCCCACTAGAATTGCCAGCAGACCCTCAATCGAGAAGCGGACAAAACGGGCGCAAGCA
Organism: Terriglobia bacterium; assembly: GCA_050745285.1. GTDB lineage: Bacteria > Acidobacteriota > Terriglobia > UBA7540 > UBA7540 > RH2-MAG17b. Next base: position 2,313 of record JBOGJX010000280.1, on the reverse strand, counting down.
ATGACGCCGAGCAGCTTTCGCCGCGGATACCGGACCGCAGATGCAGCCGCCACGAAGGGAGTGAAGGGGAACGGCGGCGGCATTAAAGAAGCAACCGCGAGCGTCCAGGCTGCGTTTTTCTTCATGCGGCGCCTCACGTTCTCCAGGCGCTTCCGCGACAGGTATTTCTCCAATCCTTTTTCGCCCTCTTTGCGGCACAATATGTCAATCGCGGCGCACCCGAGGACCGATCCGATTGTTGCCATGAGAGCATAATAGGGCGCCAGAACATGCCGCTTGGCGCTCATCGCGATCACGAGCACATCGTTTCCCAGGGGCACGAACAGAAAGGACGAATCCAGGATGCCCAGGGTGAGGAGGCCAAGGCCTCCAAGGTGCGCGAAGACGAGGTAGAGATGGCTCAGGAATTTGGTCAACGGGTTTGGCTCTGGCTCAAGCGCGCTCCTCAAACTACGCGACAAGCCGCAGAGTTTTAACTGTAAAACTCTGCGCTACATCTCGGCGCGGCGCCGTGCGGTCCGTCAAGCGACGCGACAAGCCGCAGAGTTCCAAAAGAGGACTCTACGCTTGCGGCTCTGTGGACGGGATACTCTATCAAGGTCTATCATCTTTGGATAGTCTATGAAACCAACGGTGCGAAGATGGCTGATTATTATTGCAGGCGTCGTGCTGATCGCGGGCGCGGTTCTCTTTGGCGTGCTGTCATTGTTTGTTCCGCGTTACGTGCGCGCGCGCGCCGCACGCGCACTGGGCGAGCGGTTCGACAGCAATGTGCAATTCGCCGGCCTTCGTATTTCAGTATTCCCACGGATCGCAATTACAGGAGACGGACTTGTTTTGCGAAAAAAAGGAGATGCGGATGAGCCTCCTCTGATCCGTATCGGCAAGTTTTCAGCCGCGTCAAGCCTTCTGGATCTACTCAGGAGACCCCATCACGTTGAAATGGTGCGCCTCGAAGGATTGCGCATCACCGTGCCATCCCGCCGGAACCAGGAGCCCCATCCGTCCAAAAAGGGCCATTATTTCCCTGTAGTCGTGGACCAAATCATTTCCACCGACGCCGCACTTGTAATCATGTCCAAGGATGAAACCAAACCACCCCGCGTATTCGTGATCCGCCATCTGATACTTCATAATGCCGGCAGAGGCCTTGCCGTGCCTTTCACAGCTATGCTCATGAACCCTGTGCCGGTGGGGGAGATTGAAACCCAGGGTGAGTTCGGTCCGTGGCCCAATGAGCATCCCGCTTTGACGCCGGTCAAAGGCACTTATACATTTCTTAACGCTGACCTGGGCACCATTCACGGGCTGGGAGGCATCCTCTCCTCGAAGGGCAGTTTCAATGGCGTGCTGGAGCGAATCAACGTGGATGGTGAAACTGACACCCCAAATTTCAGCCTCAGCTTCAGCCATCATCCTTTGCCGCTTGAGACGCGCTTCCACGCGGTCGTCGACGGCACGAATGGGAACACGTTTCTTGATCCCGTGCGAGCCCGGATTGGCAGCTCGACCCTGATCGCCAAGGGGGGCGCCTTCAGAACAACGGACACGAAAGGCCGCACCGTGATCCTCGACGTTACCGCGGACAAGGCGCGGCTTGATGATTTGCTCCGGCTGGCGGTGAAGGCAGATCAGCCACCGCTGAGTGGCTTGGGCAATTTTAAGGTGAGGATGAGAATCCCTCCCGGCAAGAGTGATATCACGAATCGCTTGAACTTGAACGGAGAGTTCAATGTCCGCGCCGCACATTTTAGGGAGGCGGCGGTGCAGGGCAAAGTGGATAGCCTCAGCCGCCGCGGGAGGGGCAAGCCGCGAGATAGCGCCGCCGCCGATGTCGCCTCCAACCTGAAAGGGCGCTTCACGCTGCAGAATGGCGTGATGACCTTCCGGAATTTAGAGTTCCGCGTCCAGGGCGCGTCTATCCACTTGCGAGGCAATTACAACCTCAATAATGAACAACTCGATTTCCGGGGTGCGCTCCGGCTTGAGGCTAAAATATCCCAGACCACCACAGGCTGGAAATCTATCCTTCTGAAACCTCTCGATCCTTTCTTTAAAAAGGGAAAGGCGGGAACGTCTCTGCCGATTAAAGTGACCGGAACAGAGAAAAATCCTTCGTTTGGCGTGGATATTGGCCGCGCTCTAACACGAAGGAGTGAGTAGCAGATTGTGTCACATCTGGCGCGGAAGCATGCGCTTAGCCCCGATTATGCATGAAACAATTGGCACTCGCGGAAGGGCGGGTTTTTAACCCCGCCGAAAACGGCGGTTCCTTCGGTTCCCCCTTTCGTACCGCGAGCGGCTTGTTGAAAC